>DASQFE010000077.1:0-4088 GCA_035633295.1 Ilumatobacteraceae bacterium
CCGCTCGAAGCCGCCGGGCAGGACCCCACCTACGTGGGGCGGATTCGCCGCGATGAGGGCGCACCTGATGGCCGCGGCCTCGCGCTGTTCGTCAGCAGCGACAATCTTCGCAAGGGCGCCGCGCTCAACGCCATCCAGATCGCCGAACTGCTGAGTCAGTGACTCACCCGGGTCAACAACCGCAGGGAATCGCACGGCACTTCGGGCAGCCGTTCGCGTAGCGGGCGAGCGCTTCGTTCAAGTCGACACCCTGCTGGTTGGCGAGTGTTGCCACCCATGCGACCACGTCACCGAACTCATGGACCCGCTGTTCGTGCGTTCCCTTCCGAACCGCTTGGGCAAGTTCGCCGATCTCCTCGGTCAGCCAGGCCACTGTCGCGGACACGCCACGTTCGCGGTCGCGGGCGCCGTAGGTCCGCTCGATGACATCCTGCAGTTCGGCAAAGTCCATGGCGCCGACGGTAGTTCGCGAGTGGCTGATCAGGAGTCGGCGTCGACGTGCAGGCCGTGTTCGAACGTCTCGCGAAACTCGACCATCCGAGGGTCGGTATTGAGTACGGCGAGATACGAGGATTCGAGGCCGCGAGCCGCGGTGACCCTCGTCATCGCTGCGTAGGCGAGGCGACGTGACCGCTCCTCCATCCCGATGCCGAGCACCACGGCGGGGCTCTCCCAGCCCTTGAAGGCGTGCACAGTGCAGCCCTTCACAGCGTCCGCGTCGGGCCAGAATCGCGACTTGCGCCGCTGGCGCTCGTCGGGATCGCGGCTGTACACGTGATGCACCGGGTACCCGGCCGCTTCGATCACCTGGGCGGCAGCGAGGCCGTCGTGGTGGTACTCGCAGAGATAAACGACGTCGCGTGGAGTCAGCGTTGGGTTCTCGCCCAGCAGTCTGACCACCTCGTGGCCGATCGCAGGGCCGAGATCGGCGACCCGATCGAGATTGCGCCACGAGAGACTGCATGAGGACACGTGGCCCACGACGGCGGCCTGGTCGGCGGGCACCACCGGCACCGTTGCAGTTTCGGAGACGTACTGGCGGGCAAAGAGATTCGTCGACTCGATGAGCGCCGGCGCCATTCGGTACGAGCCGGTCATGTCGATCCATGGCTCGGTGAATCCTGCGGCCTCCAGCGTGCCCGGCGTCGCCCAACTCGACTTGCCATACAGATCGACCGTCGGGTCCGTGACGAGCAGCATCTCTCCGCCGGGCCGGACCACCTCGTCGCGCAGCAGATTCCACCACTGCAGCCGGAAATCCTGGCCTTCGTCGATCAGGACGGCGTCGAAGTGACAGTCGAAGCCGCGCTCCAACACGTCCTGGGTCTTCACCACGATCTTCTCGGGCCACGTCCCACGTGCGGGCTCCTCGGCATCGACACCTGCAGCGGCAGCGTCATCGACCACCCGGGCACAGAAGGTGTGAAAGCTGGTGCACGTGACTCGGGCCGGGTTGGCGCCGTATTCGGCACAACGTTCGACGACGAGGCCGCGCAGCCGGTGCGCGAGGGTCAGGTTGAAACACAGCACGAGCACGCTCTTGCCCTCGGCAGCGAGTCGTGCGGCACGGGCGGTGAGCGCGAACGACTTTCCGCTCCCTGGCGGCCCGGTCACGCCGCGGATCTTCGAGCCCCTCGGGTTGGCAGCCACCATCCGTGCGTCGGCACTGAGCTGCATTGGCGTCACCTGCTCGTGCGACACGCCATCGACGACGAGTTGGTGATGCAGTCGACGAATCGACTCCGACGACAACGTGACACCGGGCGGAGCGGTCGTGACGGCGGCGAGGTGTGTCGTCAACGCGTCAACACCCCAGATCGCCATGATCGGGCCTGGAGACGGCAGTGCGATCTCGAGCAAGCGTAACGCCTCCGCAGTAGAGCGATGCGGCACGACGACTGCACTGCGAACCGCCGGTCCCGGGTCACGACCGTCGCCGGGAAGCGAGAAGAACTGGTCGACGATGGTGTTGCGGTGGCGTCGAGCGATACCGACGACCAAGTCGGAGCCGGTCCAGACATCGACCACGATGACGCCGTGGAAGTCGTGGACGAGCACGAAGTCGGAGATGTCCTGGCCGAACTGCGGGCGGATATAGACGGTCCACTCGTCGTCGAGTGCCGCGAGGCTGCGAGCGACATCGAGCGCGTCGTCGCTGAGCGGGTCGACGAGCTCGTCGAGATGTTCGAATGACGGCTGGAACGTGGCCAAGGGGCCTCCTGAATCTGCGGACTCAGCCGCATCGGCAGATCGAGTGTGCAAGGTGAGCTGAACCGAGCAACGTAGTGCGTTCCCGGCGATATCGAACATCGCCGAAGCAACGGCGAACCCATCTGGTCGGGGTGAGAGGATTTGAACCTCCGGCCTCCACGTCCCGAACGTGGCGCGCTAACCAAGCTGCGCTACACCCCGTAGCGGCTGGCAATGCTATCCAGCGGTCGCAGGTTCTTCCTCGGTCGATGCCTCGAGCTCCGAAAGAGCGTCGTCATCGCCGGATCCCGCCAGCGGGACCATGGGCGCGATGTCGACCGCATCGACCGGAAGCCCTTCGGTGTACCGGCCACCAGCCGCGAGCGCGTCAGCGGCGCGCCGCAGGCGGAGTGCGTCGAGCGGCTTGATCAGCCACCCTTCGGCACCGCTGCGACGAGCGAGGTGGATGTCAGCGGCACGGTCGAGCAGCATCAGGACCCGCACGTGTTCGAGCGCGCCGGCGGACTCGTCGAGACGCAACGCCATCGTGACGGCCATGCCCCCCATCGAGCCGACCTGCAAATCGAGGATCGCCAGGTCGGGGGTGCGCTTCTTCACCTCGCCGGCAACGGCGCGGCCCTCGCGGCACACGGTGAAGTGGACGTCGTCGTCGCTGAGCGCAGCAACGATTTCGTCGACGATCCAGTCGGCATCGGTGGCAAGCAGGATGTGCACGGCCCAGACGCTACCGCTCGGCGATCGGATGGTCGAAGAGATGCGCGGCGATCGTGCGCAACCCGTCGAGATCATGAACGTCACGATCGAGCAGTGGCAGCACGACCACACGGTCGTGGCCGGCCACCTCACCGAGCGGTTCGATCACGTCGAGCTCTCGTTCGCGCAGCGTTCGCAGGTCGGCCACGTTGCGCCACAGGGCAGCCAGGTCGGCGTCACCGGCTGCAGATGCATCTCCAGAAGCCGTCAACGCCTCCTCAGCTGTGCCCTCACCGAATGCAGGATGAGCCCGATTGACGATCGCCGACGTGACCTCGATGCCCTGCTCCACGAGTTGCTCGGCGAACCACACAGCCTCGGCGATCGTGTCGTGGCGCGCCGATGCCACCACCACGAAGGAGGTCTCAGGCGCCCGGATGAGCGCGATCACCTCGTCGGCTCGTTGACGGAAGCCGGTCTCCATGCCGGAGAACGCCTGGAAGAACGCCACCGAGTCGGCGAGCACGTCGGAGCCGACCACTCGGCCGATGGCCCGCAGGAGCGGCTGCGTCGCCGTGCCGATCACCTTGAGGCCACTCCTCGCGGGCAGCATCAGCAACTTGAACAGCCGGTGGTCGAGGAACCTCGACAACACGCCGGGAGCGTCGAGGAAGTCGAGCGCATTGCGACTCGGGGGCGTGTCGACCACCACCAGATCGAACCGCTCGTCGCCGTGGAGCGAATGCAGCATCTCGGCGGCCATGTACTCCTGGGTGCCACTGAGGGCACCGGCGATGTTGCGGTAGAACGGGTTGGTGAGGATCCGTTCGATCTGCTCATCGCTCTCGGCATTCGCCCGCACGATTCCGTCGAACGTCGCCGCGGTGTCGAGCATCATCGCCCAGAGTTCGCCGGCAGGCTCGCCGGTCACCGACGTGTCGAGCTCGATCCGCTGGGGTTCGGACGCCAGCCCGTCCGGTAACCCCAGGGCATCGGCAAGCCGCCGGGCCGGGTCGATCGTCACCACCACGGCTCGTCGACCGCGGCGGGCCGCTTCGAGCCCGATCACCGCCGCGGTGGTCGTCTTGCCGACGCCACCCGATCCGCAGCAGACGATCACCGTCGAGGTGTCGATGAGGTCGTCGGACGGTCGCACGGTCATCGTCCGTCCCCTGTCGGCGGCC
>DASQFE010000078.1:0-22642 GCA_035633295.1 Ilumatobacteraceae bacterium
GCAATCCTCCTCGTCCCCCAGATCTGGCAGTTCTGACCCACCCCACGAAAAGCAACCACGGACATGTGTCGTCGGACAACTCTGACTCCGATGAGGTCGAGGCCGAGGTCGGCTACGACGTCGAAGACCTCTTCACACGGCGCAACAAGCGAGGCCGCCCGATGCCCGGGGCAGGACCTGCCTCGCTTGAGTCAGTGCGCCTCGATCCGGAACTCAAGGACCAACTGCTGCTGCGCGCAGAGCGGGATCACACGTCACCGTCTGACGTGATCCGAGAAGTGCTCCGCCGATACCTGCAACCGAGAGGGCAGCGAGTTGGAGGCAGCCGCTTCGGGGAGATGTCAGACTCGATCGATGCTCAGACTCGCAACGGTCGTTCTCGGTGCCGAAGACGTCGAACGCGCCGTTCGTTTCTGGTCCAACGCGCTCGGGTATGAGGTCGTCACATTCCCCGATTCCGGTGACGACTTCACGATTCTGGTCCCTCCTGACCGCAGCAGCACACGGATCGCCCTGCACCGATCGGTCACCCCGGTCCAGGAGCGACCACGAGTCCATCTGGATCTGATCGTCGACAACCCAGTTGAGCAGCTGTCCGAAACCGACAGGCTCGTCGGGCTCGGCGCAATGCGCGTCCAGTGGGACTACCCGACCGACCCCGACTTCGTGGTCCTGGCCGACAGCGAAGGCAACCGGTTCTGCATCGTCGATGCGAGCCACGGCTGAGTGCCATCGCTCAAACCGGCTCGACCCGCTCAACCGTGTTGACCCGGCTGATGCTGCGATCGAACGAGGCGACCCGACCGACTCCAGTGGTCTCTGCGCACGCCACCAGATAGGCCTCGGCGAAGTCGAGACGATCCACCTCGTAGACCTCAACAGCACGCAGCAGCAACGACGGATCCACACAGATGACCGACCCGAAGGCGATCAAGGCACGCACCGCCTCGGCGACAACGCCGGGGGGCACCTCGTAGAACGATTCCAACACGTAGACCGTCTCCGCGACGACCAGATCGGTCAGCAACACGTCGCGTTCCTCGGCCAGGAGGCGCGACGCCCGCTCCGCCATGTCAGGCGGATCACCCGTCAGATGCCGAACGAGGATGTTCGTATCGACGAACGCACTCACCGACGAGCGGCCGCCCGATCGGCTCGAGTACGCCGGATCACTTCGTCCCATGCAACATTGCGACTTGCCGCCGGAACCGAAATCGTGCCGGCCAGCTCGAGGAAATCCTTCGTCCGTGCCAGCACCGCACGATTGCCATCCACCCGGAACACGACCTCATCACCCTCGGCAAGTCCCAGCGCGTCGCGCACGACCTTGGGAACCGTTACCTGCCCTTTCGACGTCATCTTCGCCGCAGCATCCATCGACTCACTCCTTACTTGCACGTCGAAGTAAGGATAGCCAAGATCCGGGCATCGATGCAGCAACCGCAGCTCGACCGCAGCTCGATCGGCGACAGTCAGCAGCGGCTCACCACGTCGGAGGCGAACCGCTCGATCGAAGGCCTGAACACCTCGGCCGACCGAGTCAGCCCGGTCATGTCGCCCGTGGACACGTTCTGATCGAGCGCCCACGGCATGCACAGGGTGGCGGTCACGCCGAGATCCTCCTCGGCTCGCTTGAACAGCTCGGGTGTCGGCATCGCGTACAGGCCGCAGATGATCTCGAACGGGTCGTCGTCGCGCCCGAATTCGTGCAGGTACTCCTTCAGCTTCGCGATGTGTACCGCCGCCTCGTCCAATGGGTAGGCGTTGCCGATCCAGCCGTCGCCGACCTGTGCGGCACGGCGAAGGGCGGCGTCGGAGTGACCACCGATGTAGATCGGGATCGGCGACGAGGGGGTGGGTTCCATCGTGCACGCCGGGACGTCGTAGAACTCGCCGTGGAACTCGACCCAACCCGGCTCCCACATCGCACGGAGCGCCTCGACCATCTCGGTGAAGCGGCGACCCCGGTTCGTGAAGCTCTGACCCTGCAGGTCGAACTCCTCGCGCATCCAACCGGCACCGGCACCGAGCGCAACCCGGCCCTGCGAGATGACCGACGCGGTCGAGACCTCCTTGGCCACCTGGATCAGCGGGCGCATCGGCGCGACGTAGATGTTCGTCGTGAACTCGAGCTGCGTGGTAACCGCCGCCATCGCCCCGATCAGCACCCACGGGTCGGGCCACGCGGTCTCGGGCTCCCACATCGGACGTCCGTCGGGGTGGGGCGAGTAGGGGTACTTACTGCTCAGCTGACGCGGGTACACGAGATGGTCCGACACCATCAACCCGTGGTACCCGCATGCATCGAGCATCCGGGAGACCTCGATCAGCTCGCGAGTCTCCATGAACGCAGTAGCGCACCAGAACTTCACGGTTGGTTCCTAGCAGAAACGTCACCCGTGGTTCGCCGTCGAGCCCGCTGAATGGACCCGGTTCGGTCGCCCGGCACCCGATCTGACACACTTTCAGAAACCACCAAACGTTGGAGATACCGGCCCCCATGCACATCGGCGACTCGCCCGAAGAGGCGACGTTTCGAGCTACTGCCCACGCATGGTTGAGCCAGCACGCGGTGCCGCGCCGGGCGGCTGGAACCACTCACTACGACGACCTCGAAGCCCACGTCGTCCAGTGCCGTCAGTGGCAGCGCACCCTGTACGACAACGGATGGGCAGGCATCGGCTGGCCGACCGCATTCGGTGGGCGTGGCGCGTCGGCCATCGAATCATCGATCTTCACCGAGGAGCAGGCCGGCTTCAGCGTCGCCACCGGCGCGTTCGCCGTGGCCATCGGGATGGCCGGGCCGACGCTGATGGCCCACGGCACACCGGACCAACAGCGCGACCTGTTGCCGGCGATGCTGCGTGGCGATCATGTGTGGTGCCAGTTGTTCTCCGAGCCAGGGGCCGGCAGCGACCTGGCCTCACTGGGAACGCGGGCCGAACTCGACGGTGACCAATGGGTGATCAACGGCCAGAAGGTGTGGACCTCACTCGGCCAATTCGCCGACTACGCAATCCTGCTCGCCAGGACGGACATCGACGTCCCCAAGCACCGGGGCATCACGTACTTCCTGCTCGACATGCGCTCGCCCGGCATCGAGGTGCGTCCGCTCAGGCAGATCACCGGAACCGCGCACTTCAACGAGGTGTTCCTCAGTGACGTGCGGATCCCGAACTGCAACGTGGTCGGCGAGGTGGGCAACGGATGGAAGGTCGCACAGACCACGCTCACCTCGGAGCGTGCGTTCATCGGTGGTGGTGGTGGTGCGTGGAGCGTCGGCGGGCTCATCGCCCTCGCGACGGCCAATGGATCCATTCATGATCCCGTCATCCGCCAGGCGCTGATGCGCGCTCACTCTCGCGCCGCCACGCTCACCTATCTCGGATACCGCTTGCGCACTGCGTTCTCGCACAAGCGCATGCCGGGCGGCGAGATGTTCATCATGAAGCTGGCATACGCCCGTCACTGGGCGGCCACGGTCGACACGGCGATGTCGGTACTGGGCGCCGACGGCATGATCACCGATGCCGGCCGCAACGCCGACACCGGCAGCTGGGGCGAGTACCTGCTGAGCCAGTTCGCCATCCGCCTGGGTGGCGGCACCGACGAGGTCCAGGCCAACATCATCGCCGAACAGGCCCTCGGCTTGCCCCGCGAGCCGGCCGTCGACCGCGAGCTGGCTTGGAAGGATCTCGTGCGCTCATGACCGATACACCCGAGACCGGCACACCCCACACCGATACACCCGAGATGTCCGACGCCGACTTCGACGCGCTGCTGCAGACCTTCGTCGGCCGGGAGGCCGGAGAAGTTCAACTCGCGCCGGACGTCGTGAACGTTCCGATGGTGAGGCACTGGTGCGAGGCGATCGGCGACGACAACCCGGTGTATCTCGATGCCGAGGCGGCTGCGGCATCGGTGCACCGTGAGCTGGTGGCACCGCCGACGATGCTGCAGGCCTGGGTGATGAGCGGCATCCAGCGACCGCCACGCAACCTCGACAGTCCCTACGAGCAGATGAATCAGCTGTTGTTCTCACGGGGATTCACCAGCGTGGTCGCCACCAACTGTGACCAGACCTATCACCGCTACCTGCACCCGGGCGACCAGCTGACGATGCGCACGATCATCGATGCGATCAGCCCCCAGAAGACCACCGGTCTGGGAACCGGCCACTTCATCACGACCCGCCAGGACTACTTCGACGGTGACGGAGAACCGGTCGGCTCGATGCTGTTCCGGATCATCCGCTTCCGGCCCGCGGAGAAGACCCCCGCTCCGGCGCCGCGGCCACCGCGACCCGAGGCTGCGACCACACTCGACAACGACTGGTGGTTCCGCGCACTCGCCGACGGTGAGCTGCGCGTGCAGCGCTGCACGGGCTGCAACACGCTGCGCCATCCCCCGGGCCCGATGTGCCCGACGTGTCACTCGATGTCCTGGGATTCGGTGCCGGCCCCGGCAACCGGCACCATCCACAGCTTCGTCGTCGTCCACTACCCCGTCGTGGCGAGCTTCGACTACCCGCTCCCCGTCGTGCTCGTCGACCTCGACGGTCTGCCGGGGATCCGGATCATCATGAACACCGCCGACAGCGCCCTGGAGCTCCTCGAGATCGGGGCGTCGGTGCGCATCGAGGTTCGCGACGATCCAACCGTGCCCGACGGTGTCCGCCTTCCCTTCGCCATCGTGGAGCAGAACACATGAACTTCGATCTGAGCACGGAACAGCAGGTCGTCCACGACCTCGCTTCGCAGATTTTCGACGGCCAGGCATCCGTTGAGCGAGTGAAGGCTGCGGAACGAGGCGATGGCTTCGATCGGTTGCTGTGGAGCGCGCTCGCCGACGCCAACCTGCTGGGTCTGTGCCTACCGGAGCGCTACGGCGGCAGCGCGATGGGAATCGTCGAGCTCGTCTTGCTCGCCGAGCAGCAGGGTCGCCATGTCGCCCCGGTTCCACTCGTGCCCACCGTGATCACCGCGATGATCCTGTCCGAGCATGCCGGTGACGACCTGCGGGCCGAGCTGCTGGCGGGCGTGATCGACGGCTCGATCGTGCTCACCGCGGCGCTTGCCGAGTCGGGAGCGAACGAGGTGCTCTCCCCCACGACGCGTGCCACGGCAACGGCGCACGGCTATCACCTGGCCGGCTACCGACCGGCGGTGCCCTACGGCCAGCATGCGGCGCGAATCATCGTGCCCGCCGTCGTTGACCGAGGCGACATCGCCTTGTTCGTCGTCGACCCCGCGGCCGACGGGGTCACGGTCGAGATCGCCGACACGACCGACCGTCAGGCCACTGCGCACATCGCCCTCGACACCGATGTCGCAAGTTCCGCTCGATTCGGCGACGCCGGTGCACTGATCCAGTTGCACCAGCAGTTCCTCGTGGGGTTGTGCGCACTGCATCTCGGAGTGGCCGAGGGCTCACTGGCGCTCACCGCCCAGCACGTCGGCACCCGCCAACAGTTCGGCAAGCCGCTGTCGTCATTTCAGGCGGTCGGCCAGCGCGCCGCCGACAGCTACATCACGACCGAAGCACTCCGTGTCACCACGATGAACGCTGCGTGGCGACTGGCCGAGAACCTGCCGGCGCAGCGTGACGTGCTCGTGGCCGCCTATTGGGCGAGTGAGGGTGGCCAGCAGGTGGCCTTGGCGGGCCAGCATCTGCACGGCGGCATCGGCGCCGATGTCGACTACCCCGTCCATCGCTACTTCCAGTGGAGCAGCCAGTTGGCCAACACCCTCGGTACCGGCAGTTCACATCTGGCACACCTCGGCACACTCCTCGCGAGGGAGAACGAGGCGGTGTGATGCAGAGCCGATCCTTCAGCGACGCCACCGTTGGCGAACCGCTTCCGACATTGGCGGTCGAGTTGACGCGGACGTTGATCATGGCCGGCGCAGTGGCCTCGCGTGATTATCAAGAGGTCCACCACGATTCGGAGCTGGCGCGAGAACGCGGCTCGAAGGACATCATCATGAACATCCTGACGACCAACGGCTTCGTCGGGCGCTTCGTCACCGACTGGGCCGGGCCCGACGCGATCATCCGGTCGGTGAAGGTCCGCCTCGGGGCGCCCAACTACCCAGGCGACACGATGACGATGACCGGTGCGGTCACCGAACTCCGCGCCGAGGGCAACATCGCCGTGATCGCGGTTCGCGGTGCCAACAGCTTGGGCGATCACGTCAACGCCACGGTCGAGGTGACGCTGCCATGACCAATCGGCTCGGCGGCACGGCCGCAATCGTCGGGATCGGTGCGACCGAGTTCTCCAAGGACTCAGGTCGCAGCGAGATGAGCCTCGCCTGCGAAGCAGTGCTCGCAGCCATCCGTGACGCCGGCCTGGAACCGGGCGACATCGATGGCATGGTCACCTATTCCGCCGACAACAACCCCGACATCGAAATCGCCCGCAACGTCGGGATCGGCTCGTTGCGCCACTTCAGCCGCGTGCACTACGGGGGTGGCGCCGCCTGCGCCACCGTGGTCATGGCGGCCATGGCCGTTGCAACCGGTGCCGCCGATGCGGTCGTCTGTTACCGGGCGTTCAACGAGCGCAGCGGGCGCAGGTTCGGCAGCGGAGTGCAGGACATTCCCACCGCCGCGACCGCCGAGCGGTCCCAGTTCTCGTGGACCTCGCCGTTCGGCCTGCTCACACCCGCGAGTTGGGTGGCAATGATGGCGCAGCGCTACATGCACGACTACGGCGCCACGAGCGAGGACTTCGGGCGGGTCGCTGTCGCCGATCGCAAGCACGCCGCGACAAATCCGGCGGCTTGGTTCTACGAGCAGCCGATCACGCTCGCCGACCATCAGGCCAGCCGGTGGATCGTCGAGCCGTTGCACCTGCTCGACTGCTGCCAGGAGAGCGACGGCGCTCAGGCGCTCGTGATCGTGTCGGCGCAACGAGCGCGCGACTTGCCGAACCTGCCGGCGTTCATCACCGCGGGAGCCCAGGGCGCCGGCGTCGACCAGTGGACGATGACGAGCTTCTATCGCGACGACATCGCCCAGCTGCCCGAGATGAAGGTTGTCGCCGACGAACTGTGGTCGTCGTCGGGCCTCGGCCCGTCCGACATCCAGACAGCAGTGCTGTACGACCACTTCACCCCATACGTGCTCATGCAGTTGGAGGCGTTCGGATTCTGTGGTCGCGGTGAGGCCAAGGAGTTCATCAAGGACGGTCGCATCGAGTTGGGCGGCGCGCTCCCTCTCAACACGCACGGAGGCCAACTCGGCGAGGCCTACATCCACGGGATGAACGGCATCGCCGAAGCAGTCCGCCAGATCCGGGGCACCAGTGTGAACCCGGTAGACAATGTTCAACACGTACTCGTCACCGCTGGCACGGGCGTGCCCACCAGCGGCCTCATCCTGGGAGTCGAATCATGAATCCACTACTCGCCTACGAGAATCTCGACGCGATCAGCAACGAGGCGTACCGCAACGGCCCCCCGCACGACATGTACACGTTGATGCGCCGGGAGGCGCCGATCGTGAAGCATCGTGGCATCGATCCCGGGTCGCCGCCATGGTTCTGGGCGATCTCCCGCCATGCCGACGTCGTCGAGGTGAGCCGCACGTTCCAGACCTTCTCCTCGGCGCGCATGGGGGCGCTCGTGAATCAGGATCGGCCCGACCTCGAGATCGCTCGGATGATGATCGACACCGATCCGCCCGAGCACACGCGCCTTCGCAACATCGTCAACCGGGGATTCACCCCCAGGGCGATGAAGCTGCTCGAGGATCACTTCCACGAAGTGGCCGCTCGCCTCGTCGATGAGGCGCTCGCCGCCGGCGACGTCGAGTTCGTGGAGTCCGTGGCCAGCGAACTCCCGCTGGTTGCGATCGCCGAACTGCTCGGCATCCCGATCGACGATCGCCGGAAGGTGTTCGACTGGTCGAACCGGATGATCGGCGCCACCGACCCGGACTATTCGGGTGGCATCGAAGATGCCAGCGCGGCAGCCGCCGAGCTGTACATGTACGCCAACGAAATGGCCGCCGAGCGACGCATCGAGCCGCGCAACGACCTCGTCACCACGCTCATCTCGGCCGAGGGCGGCGATGAGCTGAGCGAGCACGAGTTCGACCTGTTCGTGCTGCTCTTGTCGGTGGCCGGCAACGAGACCACACGCAACGGCATCAGCCACGGCCTGCTGGCGCTGATCGAGCACCCCGATGCGTTCGACGCGCTCAAATCCGACCCGTCGCTCGTGCCCTCAGGGGTTGAAGAAATGCTGCGCTGGGGCACCCCGGTCAACAACTTCTTGCGGACCGCCACCTGTGACACCGTGCTGCATGGCACCCAGATCGAGGAAGGCGACGCAGTCGTGATGCTGTACGCATCGGCCAACCGTGACGAGGAAGTATTCGTCGACCCGTTCCGCTTCGACGTCACTCGATATCCGAACCCGCACGTCACCTTCGGTGGCGGCGGGCCGCACCACTGCCTCGGCTTCAATCTTGCCAAGATGGAGATGCGCATCCTGTTCGAGGAGCTTGTCACCCGCGTCTCCAGTGTCGAGTTGATCGGCGAGGTCACCAGGCTGCGGTCGGCGTTCATCCACGGCATCAAGCAACTGCCCGTACGCGTCAGCGGCTGAGCTCGCATCACACCCTGTCGACAGCTCGCAGGGTGTCGACGTCGGGTCACTCGATGATGGGGTCGGTCGCGGGACCGAAGACGAACCAGTGATCGATGACCGTTTCGATGTCGGCGTCGGCGCCACTCCAGTTCCACGCGCGGACCTGTTGGCGGCTGCGGCGACCCGGTCGCGACCGGAACAGGTCGAACGCCGTGATCCCGCTGAGCGTCACGGCGGACGCCGCCTCGGATGGCCCACTGCGTGCCATGCGTCCGTCGACCAATTCGACCGTGAGCGAGACCGGGGAGTCGTCGATGGCTGCCAGCTCGGCGGCCATGGCCTCGATGAGCACCGAGCTGCGGTCGCCGGGCCGACCAAGTGCCTGGCGAACATCGTGCTCGTGGGTATGGCAGTCGAACGGCGGACGACCCTCACCCATTTGTTGCAGCACGTCGGCGAAGACCGGGGTCTGGGTGTCCCACCGGTCGAGGAGCTCGTCGACCTGCAGCGACCGGTTCCGTTCGATCTGTGCCGCCGTCCATGCCTCACCCGGCGCGCCATCCATCCTGCCGGCCAGCGCATCGTCGGGGATCCCGGCAACATGAGACAGCGCGTCGCGCACCGTCCACTCCGGCGTGCATGGCATCGGAGTCGCCCAGTCGTCGTCCGACAGACCCCGGGCCATCTCGGCAAACGACTGCTGCGCGAAGAGATAGCGAGCTTCGATATCGAACGTTTCGCTCATGGCCGGATGATGCCACATCGGATCGAACCCGTGTCGATGCGCGACACTTCACAGATGAACTCACCGACGCCAGCAGGTGGACCCCCTGTCAGCCAACATGACGATCGAGCGCAGTATGAGCTTCGCGACGGTGACGATCTGACGGCGGTCTGACCATGTGCCGCAACATCACCACACTTCGAGGTCTGGAACCCGCGGCGACGCCCGAGGAGATCGAAGCGGGCGCCCGCCAGTACGTCCGCAAGATCAGCGGCGTCCAGAAGACATCGGCGACAACCGAAGCGGCCTTCGAGCTCGCCGTCGGCGAGATCACGGCGATCACCGCCCGGCTCCTGGCCGACCTCCCACCCCGCAAACAGCCCCCCACCACCGAACCCCCACTCCGCCGCCTCGCCCGAGCGAGACACTGAACAGTCGGGGGCCGCCGAGGCAAGCGCCAGCGACGAGGCGGAGCGAGGCCGACCCGAAGAGCCCACCGCTGACGGTCGGTGAGGCCTCGCAATCAGGAGTAGAAGGGGCTTTCGCCGGTGGTGTGGTCGGTGAGGTCCTTGACCCGTTCGACACCCTCGATGGCGTCGACGAGCATCGTCTGGACGCCGTCGAGCATCGTCATCTTGCTCATCGAACAGCCGTGGCAGCCGCCGCCCATGGTGAGGTAGGCGGTGCCCTCGCCGTCGTGGCCGACGTAGGTGACGAAGCCGCCGTGTGCCGCGAGCGCCGGGTTGACCTCGGTGGCGACCATCGCTTCGATCTCGGCGGAGAGTTCGTCGTCGGCAACGAGGCCCTCGATCGACGGAGCGGCTGGACGGTTCGGGTTGCGAATCACGAGGCCCTGCGTCGGCGTGTAGTCGAGCGTTGCGCCGGTGAGCAGCTCGACGTCGTTGCCCGGAATGATCACCTTCACGCCCTCGTGGGTGCGCACCTCGTCGGTGAACGCTGCGGTGAGGTACTCCTCGAACGACAGGTCGTAGCGGAACTCGTCGCCCGGATCGGATGCGATCGCGAGGCGCAGGCCGAGCTTGTCGCCATCGACCTCGTCGTCGCGCAACTCACGCAAGTGCTCGAGCGCCTCCTGCGTCACCATGATGATCGGTTCGCTCGACGACACCCCACTCGTCTCTGCGGCCATGGCTTCGAGAGGACTCATCGGAAAAATGCTATCGCCCAGAGATCACTGCGGGGATCTCCGACTGATTCAGCACGAGCGCTTCGAGACTGAACGCCTACGCTGCTCGGCGTGACCGACGGCAGCCGTAAAGCCATTTTTGCGGCGTTCTTCGCCAACCTCGGGATCGCCATTGCGAAGTTCGTCGGCTTCCTCATCACCGGATCGGCCAGCCTGCTCGCCGAGACGGTGCACTCCCTCGCCGACACCGGCAACCAGTTGCTGCTCTTCGTGGGCGGCAAGCGTGCGAGCAGATCCGAATCGCCCGCTCATCCCTTCGGGTACGGACGCGAGCGCTACTTCTGGGCATTCGCCGTTGCACTCGTGCTCTTCTCCGCCGGCGGCATGTTCGCGCTGTACGAAGGCATCTCGAAGCTTCGCAATCCTCACGAGATCGAGAGCGTTGGCGTCGCCGTCACCATCTTGCTGGTGGCGATCGCGCTGGAGTCGTACTCACTGCACACCGCCGTCCGCGAGTCGAACCACGTGAGGAATCCTGAGACCGGATGGTGGAGTTTCATCCGCCACACGAAGCAGCCGGAGCTCCCAGTCGTCCTCCTCGAAGACATCGGCGCCCTGATCGGTTTGGTGTTCGCGCTCGCCGGCGTGGGGCTGGCGCAGGCGACCGGAAACCCCCGATGGGACGCAATGGGCTCGGTGATGATCGGCCTGCTTCTCATCGTGATTGCCATCGTGCTGATCGTCGAGATGAAGAGCCTCCTGATCGGCGAGTCGGCGAGCCCGACGACCCAGGATGCAATCGTGGCGGCGATCACGTCGACGGCGAACGTCGACCAGTTGATCCACATGCGGACCGAACACATCGGCCCCGACGAGATCCTGGTCGGGGCCAAGATCGAGTACTCGTCGGCGCTGTCAGCCGACGAACTCGTGGCGGCGATCGACGCGACGGAGGACGCGATCCGAGCCACGACACCGTCAGCGACAGTCATCTACCTCGAACCCGATCTGGTTCGAGCCGACCACCCCGAACTCGCCGTCGACGACGGGCCGTCGTGATGCTGCCGCCGGCGTGACCGAACGATTCAGCGGCCGCACGCTCGGCCTGATCGCGATGCTGATCGCTGTGGTGAGCTTCGCAACGAGTTCGTCACTCATCAAGTGGTCGGAGTCGACCGGCTCGGTCGTGGCGTTCTGGCGGATGATCGGGGCAGTACTCGGTTGGTGGACGGTCTTGGTTGTCCTGAATCGGCACCGCGGGCGGCCGTTTCCGACACGTGTGGCCTGGCGGGCTGCGTTGCTCCCCGGGCTGTTCTTCGGTGCGAACATCACGCTGTTCTTCACGGCAATCAACAAGACGAGCATCGCGCACGCCGAGTTCATCGGCGCAATGACGCCGCTCGTGCTCCTGCCCCTGGGAGCGCTGATGTTCGATGAACGACCGAACTGGCACGCGCTGCGCTGGGGCGGGTTGTCGATCCTCGGTGTCATGCTCGTTCTGTTCTTCGGACCCGGACAAGGGGTGTCATCCATCGGCGGCGATGTCTTGATGATCGGCGTGCTCGCACTGTGGACCGGCTATCTCCTGTCGTCGAAGCGTGCCCGCACGTCGGGGGTCGGCACACTCGACTTCATGTCGTGCATGATGCCGATCGGGGTGCTCGTGGCCGGGCCGATCGCGGCGATGATCGCCGGCAGCGACGTGTTCACCCTGAGCGCACGCGGCTGGCTCGTCGTTGCGATCCTCACGTTGCTGACCGGGATGCTGTCGCACGGCTGCATCGTGTTCGCCCAGCAACACATTCCGATCGCAACGATCGGGATCATGCAGACAGCGCAGCCTGCGCTTGCGGTGCTGTTCGGGTTCCTCATCCTGGGCGAGGCGGTACGAGCACCCCAGGCGGCCGGCATGGTGCTGGTGATCAGCGGACTCGCCCTGTTCACTGCGTCGAGCCAACGCGCCGCCTCGAGCGGGCGCCTCGAGGTCGAGGTTGACAACCGTCACACGGTGCCGGGTCAAACGTGACGTTTCGACGGGAGCGAGGTCCCCGGGCGGACGAAGGTCGAGGTTGAGACAACCCCGTCCGGTCAGGTGACGACCAGCACCAAAGGCTGACGGGTCGCCACGGAGGCGATGGCGTCGACCTCGTCGATCTCGATTCGACCGCCTGAGTCACGCTGGTGGAACACGATCGAACCGCCCTCTTCGCTGAACACGCCGGAGCTGTCGGACGCCCAGCCGTTGGGGTGGAACACCTCATCGACGTCGCCGACATCGAGCGTCACGCCGGTCGCTGCGTCGAGGAGCCGGCGGGTGCCGGTGCTGCGGTCGGCGAACACGATCGTGCGGCCGTCGGGCGAGATCCGGGTCGACGGATCGGCAGACCCGCCGGCCTCGCCCAGGGCATCGAGCATCGCCTCGGTTCGTTCACCCGTTGCTGCGTCGATCACGAACGTGGCACAGCGCAGGGCCTCATCGCACTCCACGACGGCGTAGTGCGCCGCACCCATGCCAAGGAGATCCCCATCGCTGAGGCGGGTTGCGGGCTGATCGATGACGACGGCATACACGCCTCCGGGCCGGTTGACGGCGACTCGACCGTCCGGGAGGAATGACCGCGCCCAGAAGACGCTCCCGTCGAGAGACGCGCTGTCCAGGGCGGCCAGCGTGCCATCGAGTCCGAGGATCAGCTGCTGCTCACCGCCCGCCGGCGCCGCCGACTCTGTGGTGACGATGAACTGGTTCGTCCCCGGCCATGCCTCCACGAAGATCACCCCGCCGCGCATCGGGACGCTGACGATCGGCTCGTCATCGCGGGCGATCCACAATTCCGTGTTCGTGAACACGACGATCGCCTTCTCGCCGACCACCGCCTGGGCATCGGAGTCCCAGCCCTCCATCCGCATGGCCTGCACCTGGCCGGAAGGAAACGCGATCCGGTACAGAATGCCGTCGGCCCCGAACGCAACGACCTCCGTCGCCTTGGTCATCGCGTCGAGCGGGGCCGGTACATCGAGCGACCACGTGTTCCAAAGAGGCCCCTCACCGACGCTGGAGGTGGCCATCGCAAGTCGTTCGTCGGCCGCTGGGTCAGTGGTCTCGGCGGGGTCATCGTTCCAGAAGGCGGGCACACCACCGCCCGACTCCGGCACCGTGTTGACAGTGTCGGCAACCTCAGGTTCGGCGGTGACGAGTGCTACGACGCCACCAATGAGGAGGACCACACCAACGAAAGCAGCGATCCATACCCGGGCGCCGTGCGGCCGACGTGAAGACAGCTGGTCATCTACTGCGGTATCGACATCCGGGTCGACCGGTGCCGTCAACGCCTCGAACGATGGACCTTCGGACGAGGTCCAGTCATCGCGCTCCCACGGCGAGACGTCGTCGTCGTGATCGGCCACCGGCACATTCGACCACAGTCGTCACACGGTGCCGGGTCAAACGTGACGTTTCGGTCGACCACCAGCCTCCGTTCACCCTCGTGCATCCGATCCGAGCAACGAGCTGTCAGGAACCGACGAGCGCCGCGAAACGACGGCGCCACTCGACCGACAGACGATCGGAGCGCACGCTCACGGTCGCCGAGTTGTCGAGCGGCAGGACGCCGGGGATCTGTTCGAGCATGAGTCGATCTTCCGCGCCGATCGCACGATCGAAGGCGAGCACCTCCTCGGCCGGCATCTCGTGGTCGTGGTTGCGCCACACGACGAAGGTGAACAGCGAAGTGACATCGTCGACCGGCGTGGTGCACAACAGCAGTACACGGTCGTGGCCGGTACGCGGGCCTGATTCGTAGTGCGTGTCCGAGCGCACGACGAACGGAAGGTGGAACGCCGTCGACATGCGCTGGCGCACGTCGTTGCCGTACTCGTCGAGCACCTCGACGGTGTACTCGTAGCCCGTGAAGTCGGTGTCGAGTTGGGCGACGGAGATCGGCGCAACGACCGGATCGGTGTCGGGCCCGATCGTGCCGGCATGCACGTACGGGAAGTGGGCCACATCGCAGAAGTTGTCGGCCATCCGAGCGGCCGAGGTGTTCCAGGTTTCGACGCCGGAGGTGAGCCGCCGGAATGCGGGATCGGCGTCCTGTGCGATGACCGGCGGCCCGCCCATCGCGGTACCGGGGCACATCCACACCAGCCCGTACAGCTCGCGAACCGCCAACACCCGGAGGTTCGCCGCCGATGCAATCGGTGCGCCGCGACCCGCTGAGGGCACGTCGACGCAGGTGCCGTCGGGCGCGAACTTCCAGGCGTGGTAGGGGCACACGAGGCAGCCGTCATGCAGATGTCCGAGCGACAGCGGTGCCTCTCGATGGGGGCAACGATCGGCCGCCGCCGCGGGTTCACCATCGCTCCCCCGCCACAACACGTACCGGTCGCCGAGCAGCGTGACGCCGATCGGTGCAGCTGCGACATCCATCGCGTCGGCCACGACGTACCACTGGTCACGCAGCGCTCGACTCCGACAGAACGACTCGGTGAGCATGTGCGCCGCAGCGTACCCCCACGTCATCGGCCCGGTTTCGAACCGAGCCGCAAGGGTTCACCTTGCGTTCAGCTGAAACCTGTCACGAGCTGCGAAACTGGTGGAATGCGCATCCTGGTGACGAACGACGACGGCATCGACTCGATCGGCCTGCACGTGCTGGCCCGATCGATCTGCGAGCTCGATGGTGGCCACGAAGTCGTGGTGGCCGCACCCGATCAGGAGTACTCGGGCGCGGGTGCTGCCCTCGGGGCACTCCACCTCATCCAACCCGAGGTCAGGCGAGCCCGGATCTCCGACTGTCCGGCCGACGCGGTCTGGAAGGTCAGCGGTCCACCGGCGCTGTGCGTGTTCTTCGCGCGGCTCGGTGCGTTCGGTGGCCAGTTCGATCTCGTCGTGTCCGGCATCAATCCCGGCGCCAACGTCGGCCGAGCCGTGTACCACTCGGGCACGGTTGGCGCCGCGCTGACCGGTCGCAACGGACACATCTCGGGCATCGCAATCAGCCAGGCCGTCACCGGCTTCGGCGTCGAGGGCCAGGGCTGGGACGAATCGATCGCAGCGCAGCATTGGGACAGTGCAGCCGCCGTGGCCAAGCAGGTGGCGCAGACGCTGGTCGACGACATGCCGGCGGAACCGGTGGTCGTGAACATCAACGTCCCCGACGCACCGCTCGAGCAGTTCGGCACATGGAAGTACGCCTACGTCGGCGATCAGCCGCCGCGGTCGATGTCGGCGGCCAACCTCAAGCCGATCCCCGGCCACGAGGAGGCCTACACCGTGGAGATGGGATGGGGTGACGTCGTGGAACTCGCCCCCGAAACCGACGGCGGCATCATCGAGCGCAACGACGTTGCCATCACCTACCTGACCCGCCTCGATCACCACGACCGCCCCGACCTGGGCTCGATCGCCGCGTCGCTCGACAAGCTCCTGGGCTGAGGTTCACGGGCGGAGGTTCACGGGCTGGAGTTCAGGGGCCGACGGCGGGACGGACCAGCAGCGACTCGGTTACTCCGATGCCGTCGATCGTCACCGCCTCGGCGGCACCCGGCACCTGAAAGCGCACTGCGCCTTCTTCCTCGACGAACAACCCGGAACCGTCGGCCACCCACGAGTCGGGGTAGTACAACGCTGCCAGCCGACCGACGCGGGTCGGCGCGCCGGTGGCGGTGTCGATGATCTGGCGGTAACCCGTGTCGCGCGTCGAGTCGGTCGCCGCGATCAACCGACCATCGGGAGCAATGCGTGTCGACGGATCGACGACGCCGTTCGCGCTCAGGGCGTCGAGCACGGCCGCGGACCGGGCGCCGGAGATCGCCTCGACGACGACCTGTTCGCACCGCAGCGACTCGTCGCAGCTCTCGATTGCGTAGTGGTTGCGACCGACAGCCAGCAGATCTCCGTCGCTGATTCGACGGGCCAGTTGGTCGGGCCCGATCGCGTACACACCTCCCGGCCGGTTCACGAGCAGGTCGCCGTTCGACAGGAAGTTGCCTGCACCGAACAACAACGCATCGGTCACCTCGGCGGTGACCGGTTGCAGCGACCCATCCTCGGTGCTCATCACGAAGCGCTCTGCCTCCTCGGCCGGTGAGCCGGTCGACGTGACCACGAACGAGTCGGTGGCCGGCCACGCCTCGACGAAGATCACTCCGTTGGAGATCTCGAAGAGTCGGATCGCTTCGTCGCCGCGGATGATGGCGACGTATTGGTTGTCGTACACCGCAATCGAATCGTCACTGACAGCGATCCGCAGATTCTCGGCCCACGCTGCGATGTCGAGGCTGCGGACCCGACCCGAGGGAAACTCGATCCGCTGGAGCACTTGGTTGTCGGTCAACGTCACCAGCTCGGTTGGCGCCGTGAGTGCGTCGAGTGGCGGTGGCACGGCGATCGACGACTCGGTCCACGTCGGCACCTCACCCACAACGGCAGCAGCGGGGACCACCGCCGTGATTGCGTCGGCCGGTGCCACGGTGATCGTCACGACGTTCGTCGTCGTCGACCCTGGAGCTGTCGTCGAGGTGGACGACGTGTCGACACTCGTGTCGGTCGTGGTGGCCGGATCGGCACCGTCGCCGCCACGAAACATCGCAACTGCGCCGAACACGACGAGCCCGACGCCGATTGCGCCGGCGAGGAGCACCTGCGTGCGTGTCGGCCCGTCGGCCGGCGGCGCCGAGGCACCCGGATCGACCTCTGGTGGAACAGGAATGCTCGGCGCTTGACTCCGATCGGGACGGGTGAGCGCATCGAGTTGCGGAGCATCGGCGCCCGAGGTCCAATCGTCGCGCTCCCAGGGCGAGATGTCGTCGTCCGGGTCGGCCACGGAGACATTCGACCACAGTCGTTGGCCGTTACCGTCGCGGACGTGGCTACTGCTGTGGATGTCGTTCGGCGCTACTTCGACTCGCTCGGATTCGGTGATCCGGATGCCGTCGCCGCGCTCGTCACCGATGACTTCGTCAACGAGCACCTCAGCGAACTCGGATCGGGATGCACGGGGCGCGCCGAGTACCGACGCCGACTTCCGGGGTTTCTCTCGACGTTCGCCGGCGCCCGGTACTCGATCGTCGACATCGGTGTGCTCGATTCCGACCGGCCTCATGGCGTCGAGGCCGTCGTCGCCCGCTACCGGTTCGAAGCGATCTTTGAGGGCACAGCGATCGACATTCCTGGCGTGATGTGGTTCGAGGTGCGTGACGCTCTCATCGCCCGTCGCACCGACCTGTGGGATTCGCTCACGTTCCTCCGCCAGACCGGCCAGGCCGACTGAACGGCGCCTGGCCGTCTCGCCGCCGGAACCGGTCGACGAACAGCGAGCTACGGTGGATTGTCGATCGAGACCTGGGGAGGGGCCATGCCCGAATCAACTATCGCCGCCGACTATCTGATCATGGGAGGCGGCGCCTCGGCCATGGCGTTCGCCGATTCGCTGCTGACCGAGAGCAACGCCACGATGGTGATCGTCGACCGACACCATCGTCCGGGCGGGCACTGGAACGACGCCTACCCATTCGTGCGGCTGCACCAGCCATCGAGCAGTTACGGCGTCAACTCCCACCCGCTCGGATTCGGGGCCATCGACGAGATCGGGCTGAACATCGGCTTCGAGGAGCTCGCGTCGGGCCAGGAGGTCCTCAGCCATTACGACCGCGTGATGCGTCAGCGGTTCCTCCCGTCGGGCCGCGTGCGGTGGTTCCCGACGAGCGAACTCGTCGATGACGAGGTGATCACGTCGCGACTGTCAGGCGAACGGGTCCGTGTCGAGGCCCGCCGATTCGTCGACGCAACGCACTCCAAGATGCTCGTTCCATCGACGACGACACCGTCGTACTCCGTCTCTGCCGAAGCCCGTTGCGTTGCGCTCAACGATCTCCCTCGTCTCGCGCATGACTTCGACGAGTTCGTTGTTATCGGCGCCGGCAAGACGGGAATGGATGCATGCATCTGGCTGCTCGACAACGGCGCCGACCCTGCGCTGATCCGTTGGATCATGCCGAGGGACTCGTGGGTGCTGAACCGGGCGAACTTTCAGCCGAGCGACGCCGGTTTTGCTCGGATGTGTCAGAGCATCGCCGATCAGGTCGAGGCGGTCGCCCTGGCCGACTCGGTCGATGATGTCTTCGCACGTCTGGAGGCCTCCGGCGAACTCATGCGGATCGATCCGGCGGTCACTCCGCAGGCCTACCACTGTGCGATCCTGAGCGAAGGGGAGCTTGCCGAACTCCGTCGGATCGATGGCGTCGTCCGCCTCGGCCGGGTCACCTCGATCGAGGCCAATCGCATCGTGCTCGAACACGGATCCATCCCGACCGGTCCACGTGTGCTCCACATCGACTGTTCTGCGGCTGGGATCCCGACACTTCCCTCGAAGGCGGTGTTCGAGAGCAACCGCATCACACTGCAGTGGATCCGGACCTGCCAACCAACCTTCAGCGCAGCACTGATCGGCGTCGTGGAGGCACGATTCGACGACGACGGCCTCAAGAACCGGATCTGCACTCCAATCGTGCCCCCGACCGTTCCTCGTGACTGGCTGCGGATGCTCCGGGTGGAACTCGCCAACCGCGATTGCTGGAACCGGTACTCCGAGATCGGCGACTGGATGGCGGCATCGCGCCTCGACCCGTTCACCGCCCGAGCCCGGGCCCGGCTGGGCGTCGACACCGAGGCCACCGAGCAGGTCGGCCGGTATCTCACGAACATCGCACCGGCGGTGGCAAAGCTCGACGCCCTGCTGGCCGAGCCCGTCGCGACATGATGGCCTGATGGACGAACTCCTGGTCGACAACGGCGACATCACGCTACGCGTGGAGGTGACCGGCGACGGGCCGACGATCCTCTGCGTGCACGGCTGGCCAGAGGCGCCGCATTCGTGGCGTCACCAAGCGGCCCACTTCTCCGAGCGGGGCTACCAGGTCGCCGCAATGGACGTGCGCGGATACGGCGGCAGCTCCGCCCCGCCGGAGATAAAGCGGTACACGCTGCGGGAGTTGGCGAGCGACGTGGCTGCGGTGGCCGAGGCGCTCGATGACGAGCCCGTGATCTTGTTCGGCCACGACTGGGGTGCGCCGATCGCCTGGCACGCCGCCATCCGACATCCTGATCGGGTGCGCGCGGTCGCCGGCCTCAGTGTGCCTCACACCCCGCCCATGCCATTGTCGCTGATCGACCTCTTCGACCAGCTCTATGCCGACAAGTTCTTCTACATGCTGTCGTTCCAGGAGCCCGGCGTCATCGAGTCGCAGTTCGCCGTCGACACCCGTGCAGCGTTGAAGAAGGTGTACTACGGGATCTCGGGTGACAACCCGGGACTCGGTCTGATCCCCGATGGACCCCGCAACGCAGCCCTGCTGTCGCTGCTCCCCGAGCCGCCGGACGGTCCGTTGAGCTTCATGACTGACGCCGACCTCGATGCCTACGCCGCGACATTCGCACGGGCGGGCACGACGGGCGCGTTCAACCGCTACCGAGCGCTCGACTTCGACGTTGAGGCGAACGCCGACATCATGGGCGCAACCGTCGACCAGCCGTCGTGCTTCATCGCCGGCGAACGCGACAGCGTCCGTCACCTCGTCCCGGGCGTCGACGGGTTCGCCGATCCGGGATCCGGTTGCACCGACTTCCGCGGCAGCACGATCATCCCCGGCGCCGGCCACTGGGTGCAGCAGGAGGCGCCGAGCGAGGTCAACGCTGCGCTCGATGAGTTCCTCGCCACATTGCAGTGAAGGATTGGAAAACTCAGCGGCCGGTGCGCACGGAGCATGATGGATGCGGCATCCTGTATGCATGGCTGACAGCACCTTGCCCACCGAGGAAGAACTCAAGCAGCGGTTGACTCCCCTGCAATTCGACGTCACCCAGCGCGCCGGCACCGAGCGGGCGTTCAGCGGGACGTACTGGGACGTGAAGGATCCCGGCACCTATCACTGCATCGTGTGCGATGAGGCATTGTTCTCGTCGGAGACGAAGTACGACTCCGGCTCAGGGTGGCCGAGCTTCACCGAAGCGATGGATCCCGCCAAGGTGACACTCAAGCACGACCGTTCGCACGGCATGGTGCGTACCGAGGCCGTGTGTGCAACATGTGGCGCTCACCTCGGCCACGTCTTCCCCGACGGACCAGGCCCCACCGGCGACCGCTTCTGCATGAACTCCGCCTCCCTCGATCTCAAACCCGCCCCCTGAACCCCACAACAGGGGTCAGACCCCTTTTGTGATCGCTATGGTCGGGGCAATGGTGGCCGACTGGGGTGACGACAAACGACGTTTGTCGTCGTCGGTGAGCGTGCTCGTCGGTGACGCTGCTGGCGCATATCCCTCGGGCAACACGCTGCTCGTTCGCGGCGCCGGCGAATCCGTCGTGATCGATCCGTCGGTCACTGTCGTCGCTCGGGGCGGCGCGCCAGCCCCGGTCGATGCGGTGATCAACAGCCACTCGCACGAGGACCACATGGCCGGCAATGGGCTGTTTGCGGAGGCCCGGCTCCACATCCACGATGATGACCTGCCCGGCGCCGTGTCGATGGACGGATTGATGGAGGTGTACGGGCTCACCGGTTCGGCTCGCACCGAGTTCGAGCAGGTGATCCTCGACGAGTTCCACTACATGCCCCGACCCGATGCGCAGGGGTTCACCGATGGCCATGTGTTCGACCTCGGCGGCGGCGTGACGATCGAGGCAGTGCATCTCCCCGGACACACGCGCGGGCACAGCGGCTTCCGGATGGATGGCGTGTTCTTCCTGTCCGACATCGATCTCACCGGCTTCGGCCCGTACTACGGCGACGTGTGGAGCGACCTGGAGGACTTCGAGGCGAGCCTGGCGAAGGTGCGCGACGAGGAGGCCGATTTCTACGTGACGTTCCACCACAAGGGCGTGATCGAAGGACGCGAGACGTTCGTCGAGCTGATCGACGCGTTCACCGCAGTGATCGGGCGACGCCACGATGCGATGCTGGAGTTCCTCGCTGAGCCGCGGTCGATCGACGACATGCGGGCGCACCGGTTCATCTATCGGCCACACGTGAAGATGCCGTTCGTCGAGTCGGTGGAGGCACGGAGCGCCGACCTGCACGTGCAGCGCATGCTACGCCGGGGCGAGGCCCTCGAAGTCGAGCCGGGCCGCTTCCAACGGGCCTGAACCCCTCCCACTCCCCTCTCATTCGGTTTGCGTGACAATTCCGTTGGGACGGTCCAACCAAACTGCAACACAAACCGGTGGCTCTGGGGCTGGCAGGATTCAGGGATGCCCGACACGCCGACGTTTTCCACCCTGCGAGTCGAGGTCGACGATCGCATCGGGCGGCTTACTCTCACGCAGCCCGACAAGCTGAACCCGCTCGGCACCGTGCCGTTGCGCGAGATCGCCGAGGCGGCTCGGTGGTTCGATACGACGACAGCGTCGGTGGTGATCGTCACCGGCGAGGGCCGGGCGTTCTCGTCGGGCTTCGATCTCCGGGAGTTCGCGGGGAGCGACTCGCCGACGAGTGCGTCGAGTCGTGATCAGGCCGACCTCGGACGGCTGATGGCCGAAGCGATGGAGCGGATGTCAGCGTTGTCGATCGCCGCGATCAAGGGTCCGTGCGTCGGCGGCGGTGTGGTCCTGGCGGGAGTGTGCGACCTGCGGGTGGCGGCGGACGACACCGTGTTCTCGATTCCCGAGGTCGACCTCGGCATCCCGCTGGCATGGGGCGGCATACCGCGGCTGGTCCGCGAGATCGGTCCAGCGTTCACGCGCGAACTCGTGTTGACCTGCCGTCCCTTCGGGCCCGACGAAGCCAAGGCGATCGGCTTCGTGAACCGGGTCGTGCCACGCGCCGAGCTGGAGTCGGCCGTCGACGAGCTCGCCGAACAGTTGGCTCGCAAGGCGCCGAGTGTGGTGCGCGCTACCAAACGGCAGGTCAACGAAGCACTCGAAGACCTGGCGTCCACGGTCGGCGCGTGGGCCGACGCCGACCTCCTCGGTGCTGCGATGCGTGACCCCGAAGCCCGCGCCGCCGCCCGCGACTACCTCGCCTCCCGCCAACGCTGATCTTCTCGCACTTCCGGTTTGCGTTGCAGAACGGTTGGGACGGGCCAACGGAAATGTCACGCAAACCGAGGTTTGGGGTTTCAGGTCAGGAGGTCGGTGGCGACGTGGTGGAAGAGACGCGTGGTGAGGGCGAGCGACTCGA
>DASQFE010000079.1:0-4178 GCA_035633295.1 Ilumatobacteraceae bacterium
CACCACATTCCGGATCGGCACGTTGCCGGTGTTGCTCACGGTGAAGGTGTACGCGGCCGGCGTCGGCGAAGGAACGTCAGGGCCAGCAATCGGACCTGGTGGGTCGCCGAGCAGCAGACGACCGTAGTTGTCGAGCACGACCGGGCGGACCGCTGCCTTGACGACCTCGATCGCCGGGCTCACCACGTCGACAACCGCCTGGTCTCGACGCGTCAACTGGGTACCGCCGCCGACGGGCTCCGCTGCGACCACGGCGGTGTTGACGACCCGGGTCACCGCGCCACCGAGCCTCGTGCTGCACGTATAGGTCCACGACTCGTTGAGATCGAGAACGAACAGTGTCCCCGTGGTCGTCGAGTCGCCGGAGACGTAGGTGACGGGACTGCAGGTGCCTGGGCCTGCGGTGTCGTCGATCCATCCGTCGCGGCTGGGTGTCGTGCCGAATCCGCCCGGTCGCTGGAGCGCGACGTTACCCGGATTGGCGACCGTGTAGGTGTAGGTGACCTGCGTGTTCGGGAAGATCAGCGGCTTGTCGACGACCTTCGTGAGGTTGAGTTGCGCATCGACGACGTCGACGACGGCTGGCGCCTGCGCTCGAACGTCGGGTCCGACCGGGCCGTTCGGGCCGGTGATTCCAGGCGGTGGGGTGGTCGGGTACTGCGGGGTGCCGACCACGTCGGCGATGTTCTCGATCGGATCGGTGGTCGTCGCATTGAGCGTCGTCGCACACGTGAACGTCTGCGACGCTCCCGGCGCCAACGTGATCGGGGGCGTTGCTGGCGACACTGGAGTGACCGAGGGACAGTCGCTCGGTCCGAGATCGTCCTTCACGGTGACGTTCGTCAACGTCATGTTGCCGGTGTTCCTCGCGACATACGTGTAGGTGACCGGCGTCGCCACGTTCAGGTTCACCGTCGGCACGCTCGGCGACTTGGTGAGTGTGATCGCAGGGGCGTACACGGCCACTCGTGCCGTCGCGGTGTCGGACACGGCAGTACCGGCGGGGTCCACGGCATTGACGCGGGCCGTATTCGTCACGATCGTCGGGTTGGTGCCCGGGCTCGACGTCAGCACGCGCGCGCACGTGTAGATCCACGTTTCGGCGGGACTGTTGTCGAGGATCCCATCGCTGTTGGTGTCGCCCCTGTCGAACACTGGCGTGCACTTGTCGTCGGTGAGTTCCACCGTGTTCAGGGCCGAGGTCCCGGGGTTCGTGACGGTGAACGTCGAGGTCACCGAACTGCCGGGGCTGCCCAGATCGCCGCGCACCTGCACCGGAGAGTCGACCTTGGTGAGCGTGATCCGTCGCCCGCTGTAGTCGAAGCTGTTGTAGATGTTGCAGGTGATGATCTGTTGGGGGTCGACGTCGAGGGTGAACGTCGGTGCGCCCTGGCCGAAGTCGCCGGCCTCGATCTCCTCGGTGCCGTCCTCGTTCTTCAACGTGCACTGCCAGTCGGGCGCCGGTGGTTCGGGCGCAGGAGGGTTCGGACGGCCCGCGATCCAGCCGGTGTTCACGGTCTCCTCGACCACCGCTGAGGTGGTGGAATCCTCGGGATTCGGCTCCCACTGGAAGTTCGCCAGGCCGGTGTCGTCGGTGGTACAGGTACGGGGCGCCTGGTCGATGGGGTTCGTCGGATCGCCACATCGAGCACGGACGGCGGGATCGGGGTCTGTGTCAGGGAGGATCCAGCGATACGAACCCGGAGGTGGTGGATTCGGATTCGTGACCGATGGATCGACGGTGATGTCCCATCCCGGCGCCGGGAGATAGTCGGCGCTGTCGGCCGACTGGGCCAGCTTGCGGATCGACAGCGACGGCGAGCAGAGCTCACTCACGACGCTGCGCAGGAACGTCGCAAGCTTGTCGAAGTCCTGCACCAGCGCGACGTCGACCTCGTTGATGCCGTCGGGGCGAGTCGGGTCGGTCGGCGGCTTGTTCAGGTCGCTGTCGGTCACGACCTGGTCACCGGCGATCTGCACGAGGTTCGATCGACTGGTCGGGTTGCTGAGCGCCGAACCGACGCCGACGGCCAACATTCGCGTCCCCGCCGACTTGATCTGGTTGGCCTCCTGCACGGCACGGTCGAGCGTCGTCGCGCGGGCGTCACCGCGATAGGTGTTCACGCCGACGTCGGGTGGGCCGGCGCGGAACGGATCCCCCGGCTGGTCGAAGTCGTAGCTGGTCGGATCTCCATCGGTGATGTACAGGACCAGCTCGCTCGGGGTCTCGCCTGCCTGGCGCAGGCTCTGATCCCAGTTGGTGTACTGGTTCGAACTGTTCGCCGAGCTCCAGCTGCCGGTCGACAGCGGGCTTCCACTGCCTCGGTAGTTGTAGATGTTCACACCGAGCGGTCGTGGTGGTTTCGGGTTGTAGTACTTGTTGATCGCCGTGCGGAAGTTGCCGTTCTGCACTGCGGCCGCCGTCACCTCTTCACGCACTGCGAGCTCGGCGGAGATCGTCGCGAACTGCGTCACACGCGCGTACGACCCCGTGTCGGCCAGAGCGTCGAGGAACGCCTCGGCCGCATCGCGGACGTCGTCGACCGCGTTGGACGACTGGATCGACCCGGACGCATCGAGCACCAGGGTCACGTCGATCCCGCACGAGTCCGCGATCGGCGGATTGGGCTCGGCCTCTTGCCGACCAGGCGGCACCGGCGTCTGCGCCTGCACGGATCCGCGGAGGGGACCCGCGAGAGGAGCCGCCACTGCGACCCAGGCCAGCACGACCACCATCCGTCGCCATCGGCGACGCCGCAACGGACCGCTGCTCACGACAGCGCAGACTAGTTCGCAGCGCCGCCGCCAGCAGATGTCAGCGCGTCGATGCGTGCTGCTCCGCGCTCGATCTCCTTGTGGAGATCTGCGCAGTAGGTGTTGAAGTCGACCTGCATGCGATGGCGGGGGCTGTCGTAGAAGTGGCCGAGATGGACCTTTTCGTCGGCTGCTGTCACGTCACGCATCTCGCTTGCCGACGGGAAGGCGTACCGACCCGAAATCGCGGCGGCGACAAGCTTCGACTGCTGCTCGGCGAAGTTCACCAGCGTCGGCAGCGGCTGCGCGAGGCCGAGGAAGAACAGGTTCTCGAACCCCGGCTTCACCATCCGCTTGAACAGCGGGAACGTGTTGTCCTTCGGGGTCAGCTCGGGCTGGCGGAGGAACGGGAACGTCACGTTGTAGCCCGTCGCCCACACGATGGCGTCAACCTGCTCGCGAGAGCCGTCGGCGAACACCACGCAGTCGCCGTCGAGGCGGTCGATCGCACCCTTCGGGGTGATGTCGCCGCAGCCGACCCGGGTGAGGAACTCACCGGACACCGACGGGTGTGCATCGAGCGGGCGATGGTCGGGCTTCGGCAGGCCGTAGTCCTCCATGTTGCCGATCGTCTTGCGGATCTTCTTGCGCGCCAACGCCCGGCCGACCTTCGCCGGCATCCATGGCGGCAGCGACGCCTTGTCCGACGGCTTGCCGTCGAAGTACTTCGGAAGCACCCACACCCCGTGGCGCATCGAGATGAACAGCTGCTCGGCGATCGGGCGCTGCGACAGCTCGGAGGAGATGTCCATCGCCGAGTTGCCGGCGCCGACGATCATCACCCGCTTGCCGCGGAAGTCGTAGGGCTCGAACGGATCGCGGTAGTGGTGCGAGTGCACCTGGTGGCCGTCGAACGTGCCCGGATAGGTGGGCGTACGCGCGTCCCAATGGTGGCCGTTGCCGACCACGAGATTGTCGTATTCGCGTGACTCGCCGGTCGACAGCGTCACCTTCCAGCGGCCGCCGTCGGGGCGCTCGCAATCGGTGACCGCCGTGTTGAACGTGATCGTCTCACGCAGGCCGAAGTGATCGACGTAGTCGCGGAAGTACTGCAGGATCTGGCTGTGGTGCGGGAAGTCCGGCCACTCGGCCGGAACCGGGAAGTCCTCGAACGCAAGGCGCCACTTCGAGGTGTCGATGTGCAGGCTCTGGTAGCACGACGACATCCCGTTCGGGTTGCCGAAGTACCAGTTGCCGCCGATGTCGTCCGACATCTCGAAACAGTCGTACGCCAGTCCATGGTCCTTGAGGCGCTTGGCCATCGTGAAGCCCGAGCAACCGGCCCCGATGATGCAGGTGGTCGGCCTGTCAGCAGAGTCGCCCACCACCGTCACCCGCCGATGAGCGCTGTCAGCACGGCGTCG
>DASQFE010000080.1:0-2041 GCA_035633295.1 Ilumatobacteraceae bacterium
GGTATCGGCGCTTCGCGAGGTCGTCGCTGCCGCCGAGGCCCTCGTACGGAGGACCCACTTTGCAAACGCTGCTGGGTGCAGCTCCGCCCAGTAGCATTCGACGAGGAAGGTCTGCGACACGTCCTCGATTTTGACGATGTCAGTCGGGGCTCCGCATCGGGTGTTTCCCTACTTCGTGATCGAATCCGGCGACTCGCCCCTCCCGAGGAAGTGTCGAACAACCCAGCGGCGAACGGGACCGCAGAGGTCTGTCCCGCGCGATTCCGCGACCGCGGCCGATCGCCCATCCACGACGGCCGGTGCATCACGACCTTCGCGAGCACCGGCGGGACATAGAAGCGTCGCGTTCGACCCATTTCGGACGTGCCCGGGTCGAGCAGCGGCGGATTGGCATGCAGAGACGCCGACGGACCTGTGACCTTGTTCAGACGTGCGGAAGTGAGTAGTACAGTCCGCGACAGTCGCGAACGCGGCGGTGACGAAGGGACGAATCATGGCCAAGTACTTGCTCAAGGGGAACTACAAGGGAGATGGGATTAAGGGACTGTTGAACGAGGGCGGCTCGAAGCGTCGTGAGGCCGCTACCGCAGCCATCGAGTCCGTCGGAGGCACCCTCGACTGCATGTACTACGCATTCGGAGAATCCGACATCTACGGGATTTGCGATTTCCCCGATGTCGCCAGCGCAACCGCCATTTCGCTCATGATCAATGCGACCGGTGCGGTGACGATCAACCTCACACCATTGATGACAGTGGAAGATGTCGACGCAGCGATGGCCAAATCACCGTCGTACCGCCCGCCGGGCAGCTGAGCTAACCGGATTGACGCGTTCCTGCACGTCGGCGTCACCGCTTTGAGGACGACCTTGCCGGTGGTCTCTCGTGCTTCGATCCGCCCCGATAACACGCACACGAAAAGTCGTCGCCAACACTCGGCAGCCCGCTCGTAACGAAGCCTCTTTGTGTCAACCCCCAGTTTCTGAGGCGTCTGCGGGCGCGTGAGGTTGTGCCTCTGGCGGAGCCGGAGGCTTCGTCGTAGGGTTAGTTGTTGGGTCCGGGAGTGACCTATCCGAAGAGCCGGCCGTTCAGGATGTTGAGCCGGTCACGCTGGATATTCGTGTCGTGCCTGATTGTCCTCCCGGGCCTGCCGATCACTGCTCGAGTCGGCGGGCGTCCGCGACCAGCGCCCGGTAGACGACGTTGGAGATCTGGCGCTTCAACGACCGGATCGCTTCTTTGGCGCTCTTGCCCTCGGCGCGTTTGCGGTCGTAGTACTCGCGTCCCTCGCAGGGGTAACGCAGCTGGGTGATCGCGACCACGTGGATCGCATAGTTCAACTGCCGGTTCCCGCGCGGGTTGAGCCGATGCCGTCGACGTTCACCCGATGATGCTTCGATCGGTGCGGTGCCGTTGTAGCTCGCGAAGTGCGCCGCCGACTTGAAGCGGGAGACGTCGCCGACGTGGCCGATGATCATCGCGGCAGTCACGACGCCAACGCCGCGAATGTCGGTCAGTGACGTCGACGTCGCCGCAACGGCGTGACGCAACCGGGCCTTGGAGGTCTTCATCTGCGCTTCGTAGTGGGCCAGATCGGCGACGAACTCGCGGGCGACACCGACGCGATGCGCTGCCATCTCGGTGTCGACAACCACTCGGTCGAGGAGGTCGTTTGCCCTGGTCAGATTCATTCTCTGGGCGATCCCACCCGGCTCGAGTTCCATCAGCAACGCATGGATCCGGCATGCGGCTTTGCCGCGCAACCGACCCAGATCCCGGTGTCGCTTCGCGAGCAGCTTCAACACCTGAGCGTGCTCATCGATGCACACACGAGCGAGCCCGTCGGTGCGCAACGCAGCGATCGCGACCGAACGGGCATCGTTCGGATCGTTCTTCTGCGCCTTGCCCGACCCCAACAATCGGGTACGCGTCGACAACACCGCGGGAACGTCCACGACGGTCTCTCCCGCAGCGACGAGTTGCTGAGCGAGCAGATAGCCGAGCCCGCGTGCGGACTCGATCGCCCACACTCGATCGGGAAA
>DASQFE010000081.1:0-4649 GCA_035633295.1 Ilumatobacteraceae bacterium
CAACTGGCGTCCGGCGGCTGGCGCGTCGAGGTCGACATGTCGGTGACCGCGCCGTTCTGCGGCATGGGCGACATCCTGCGCCAGGATCTCCACGATGCCGTCGCCGCGCTGAACGGCGTCGAAGAGGTCGAGGTCAAGCTGGTCTTCGACCCCCCGTGGACCGCATCGCGTCTGTCCGACGTGGCGCGCCTCGAACTCGGCATGATGTGAGTTCCCGCTAGGTTCGCCCGGATGAGTGACGAGCCGCATCGCAACGTGGTCCGCGTGATCGACGCTGGGGCGGCGATCGGACTCGACGTGCAACCCGTAAGGTTCCCCGAGGGGACCAAGACCGCCGTCGATGCAGCCGCTGCGATCGGCTGCGACGTAGGCCAGATTGTCAAGAGCCTGATCTTCGCCGTCGACGGCGAGGTCGTGCTCGCGTACGTCAGCGGATCGAATCAACTCGACGAGACGAAGCTGGCGCTGGCCGCCGGCGGAGCCGTCTGCAGCCGTGTCGACGCCGACACCGTGCGGGCTGCGACCGGCTTCCCGATCGGTGGCGTGCCCCCGTTCGGTCACGACACCGCACTGCCCGTTTTCATCGACCCGGATCTGCTGCGGTACGACACCGTCTGGGCAGCGGCGGGGACCTGGCACGACGTGTTCTCGCTGACGCCCCAGGAGCTGGTGTCGGCCAGCAGCGGCGTCGTCGTCGAGCTGGCGAGGTCCTGAGGTGTTCGAACGTTGGCGACGCAGCTCGGCACCCGAGCGGCCTGTCGACCCCTGGGCCGAGATCCTGGCCTTGCTGTTCCCGAGCGGCCTCGACGATGTGCAGCACCATCTCGTCCGCCATGCGATCGGCGACTCGCCGCCCACGTTGGCCGCAGCGCGCCGTGCGCTCGGTGCGCTCGATCAGCAGACCAGTACCTCACCGGTGATGATCCGGTGGGGCCCCGACGACCTTGACGTCGTCGATGTCGAGGGCGTGAAGATCGCGCTCGATCGCGCCGATGCGTCGGTGTCGGTGCAGATCGCGGAGGGTTCCTACGAGCCGCACGTCGCGGCAACGCTCGACCGGTTGCTCGGCGCTGGTGATGTGTTTGTCGACGTCGGCGCCAACGTCGGCTACCACTCGTTTCGTGCATCGCTGCGCGTTGGCGCCGATGGTCGAGTGATCGCCGTCGAAGCCAACCCCGAGAACGCCCGACTGATCGCGTGGTCGATTGCGATCAACTCGTTGACGAACGTCGAGTTGGTTCCCCTTGCGCTGGCATCGAGTCGTGGCTACGTGAACTTCGGCACGCACGTCGGCTCGAACGGTGGCTTCCTTCCCGACGACGACGAGACCACGGGCTCAGGGAGGGGCATGATCGTGCCGACCATGGCGCTCGACGACCTCGGTCTCAACCACGTGTCTGTGGTGAAGATCGACGTCGAGGGCGCGGAGGCCGTCGTGATCGACGGTGCGTGCGCGACCATCGAGCGCCACCGACCGACGTTCGTCATGGAGTTCTCGCAGGAGATGACCACTCGCGTGTCGGCGAGGAGCCCGCACGAGCACCTCGCCCGGTTCGTCGACTGGGGGTACTCGATCTCTGTCATCGACCGATCCGCCGGCTCGCCGATGCCGGCGGCGTCCGTCGACGAGCTGCTTGCCGGCTGGGGCGACTTCCTGCGGATCGAGGATCTGCTCCTCACCCCGCTCGAACGCTGAGCACGGTTCCCCGCGCACGGGTCTTGCGGAACCACCGATTCGACGGCGGCTGATCGTCAGGCGCGGTCGATGGCGTCGGCGAGCGTGTTCCACCCGAGCACGGCGCACTTGATGCGCACCGGGAACTTGACGACACCCTGCAACGCTTCGAGATCGCCGAGATCGATCTCGTCGTCGCCCGGCTGCGACTCGACGTCTTCGAGGCCCATCATCGACCGGAAGCGGCGGATCATGGCCCTGGCCTGCGACACCGGCTTGCCGATGACGACCTGGGTCATCATCGACGCAGACGACTGGGAGATCGAGCAGCCCTGGCCGCTGATCTTCACATCGCTGACGATCGCGTCGTCGCCTTCGCCGTCGACGAGGAGGTAGAGCGTGATCTCATCACCACACAGCGGGTTGTGTCCACGGCTCTCGATCGCCGGTGGCGATTCGAGTTCACCACGGTTCCGCGGCGTGCGGTAGTGATCGAGGATGATCTCGCGGTAGAGGTCGTCGAGGCCCGGCATCAGAACCCGAAGATATCGCTTGCACCGTCGAGCGCATCGGCGAGAGCGTCGACGTCGTCGGTTCCGTTGTAGAGATAGAAGCTCGCCCGAGTGGTCGACTGCACGCCGAGCACCTGCATCAGGGGCTTCGCACAGTGATGGCCGGCGCGAACGCAGATGTTGCGTTCGTCGAGGACCTGGCTCACATCGTGCGGATGAAGATCACGGAACGCAAAGCTCAACACGCCGCCGCGCACCTCGACGTTGTCGGGGCCGTAGATGGTGATGTCGTCGCCGAAGCGTTCGTTGAGCGTGTCGAGCGCGTAGCGGGTGAGGTCCATCTCGTGCTGGCGGATTTCGGCCATGTCGAGGCCTTCGAGGAAGTCGACTGCGGCCCGCAGCCCGACGGCCTCGGTGATCGGCGGCGTGCCGGCCTCGAACTTCGCCGGCACGGGAGCGGTGGTGTATCCGTCGAGCGTGACGGTGTCGATCATGTTGCCACCCCCGAGGAAGGGGGGCATCGCGTCGAGCAGCTCTCTGCGCCCCCACAACATGCCGATGCCCGACGGGCCGCACATCTTGTGGCTGGAGAACGCGACGAGGTCGGCGCCCCACGCCTGCACGTCGGTGACATTGTGCGGCACGTACTGGCAGGCGTCGACCACGGCGAGCGCACCGGCCTCATGCGCTGCGGCGCAGAGTTTCGTGACGGGCGGGAGCGTGCCGAGCACGTTGCTCATGGCAGTGAACGAGAAGACCTTGGCGCCGTCGAGGAGTTGGTCGAGATTGGTCAGGTCGAGTTGGCCGTCGGTGGTGAGGGGCACCCAGCGGATCTCGATCCCCAGTTCGTCGCGCAGCATCTGCCACGGAACGATGTTGGCGTGGTGCTCCATGTGGGTGAGCACGACCACGTCACCTTCGCCGAGATTGGCGACACCCCACGAGCGGGCGATGAGGTTCATCGACTCGGTGGCGTTCTTGGTGAAGATCACTTCGTCGGGGCTGGCAGCGTTGATGAAGCGACCGACGGCACGTCGGGCACCCTCGTACGCCTCAGTGGCCTCGCCGGCGAGACGGTAAGAGCTGCGGTTGATCGGCGCGTACGAGTTCTCGAGGAACTCGGTCATGGCGTTGATGACCTGGCGTGGCTTCTGCGAGGTGTTGCCCGAGTCGAGGTAGATGAGAGGCGCGCCGTCGATCTGGCGCGACAGGATGGGGAACTCCTTGCGTACCGCGTCGAGGTCGAACGTCATCAGACACCGGCCCCGCTGGCGGCAACGTCCTTGAAGGCGTCGAGCAGGCCGGTGCCCTTGCGTTGCGGGAACAGGGTGTCACTCACCCAAACAATTCTATCCCCGCCACGAATTATCCCTATCCCCATAGGAGAAATTCCCCGCACTCCCGGGGTGTTCTGTACGGAATAGTTCTCACCAGGTGAGATGCATTCCGCACGAAAACCGAACGAAGCGGTGTCAGGTGGTGCGTTCGATGTGTTTGGCGACGAGATTTTCGAGGGCTTCCTGGTGGCCGCTGGCGCGGGTCGGCTCCTTGTCGGTGCCGAGTTGGGCGTCGTGGAGCTGCTGGAGCGTGACCTTGCCGGCGAGGATGTCCTGCTCGGCGGCCCAACCGGCGTACCGGTCCTCGCGTCGACGATCGAGTTCGCCGTCGTCGATGATCGCCGCGGCCGCAACAAGTGCTCGGGCCATCGTGTCCATCCCGCCGATGTGGGCGTGGAACAGGTCGTTGCGATCGCTCGACTGGCGGCGCAGCTTGGCGTCGAAGTTCATCCCACCGGTCGTGAACCCGCCGCCGCGGAGGATCTCGAGCATCCCGAGCGTCATCTGCTCCACCGACACCGGGAACCGGTCGAGGTCCCAGCCGAGGCGATCATCGCCGGCGTTGGCATCGATCGACCCGAAGATTCCTGCGGTGACGGCGGTCGCGATCTCGTGGGCGAAATCGTGCCCGGCGAGGGTGGCGTGGTTGACCTCGATGTTGACCTTCACCTCGTCCTCCAGTCCGTAATTCTGCAGGAAGGAGTAGACGGTCGCCACGTCGTAGTCGTACTGGTGCTTGGTCGGCTCGAACGGCTTCGGCTCGATCAGGATGAGCCCCTCGAATCCGATGGCGTGCTTGTGTTCGACGACCAGGTTGAAGAACCGGCCGAGCTGGTCGAGTTCACGCGCCATGTCGGTGTTGAGCAGCGTGTCGTATCCCTCACGTCCGCCCCACAGCACGTAGTTGGCGCCGCCGAGGCGATGCGTCGCGTTCATGCAGTGAACCACCTGAGCCGCCGCGTACCGGAAGAGATCGGGGTCGGGATTCGTGGCGGCGCCCGCCTGGAACCGAGGGTGCGAGAACATGTTGGCGGTGCCCCACAACAGCTTCACGCCGGTGCGTTCCTGGTGCTCTGCGGCCAGGTCGACCATCTCGTCGAAGTTGCGGCACGACTCGGCGAACGA
>DASQFE010000082.1:0-2253 GCA_035633295.1 Ilumatobacteraceae bacterium
TACCGCCGGCAGCGCAAGCGCCACGCCGAGTTCATCGACGCGTCGCCGCACGATGTCGATCTCCTCCTGCACAGTCGCCGGAAGCGGGAGCACGACGGTGTTGAACCGGCGCCGAAGTGCGCTCGAGAGATCGTTCACGCCGCGGTCGCGATCGTTGGCGGTGGCGATGACGTTGAAGCCGCGGATCGCGGCGACCTCGGTGTCGAGTTCGGGGATCGGCAGCACCTTCTCCGACAGCACCGTCACCAGTGCGTCCTGCACCTCGGGCGGCATACGGGTGAGTTCCTCGACGCGCACGATCGCGCCGCGCTCCATCCCCCGGTAGATCGGGCCGGGCACGAGCGCGGCGGTGCTCGGGCCCTCGGCCAGAAGGCGGGCGTAATTCCAGCCGTACCGCAACGTCTCCTCGGTGGTGCCCGCCGTGCCCTGCACCAGCAACGTCGAGTCGCCGCTGATTGCAGCGGCCAGATGCTCGCTCACCCAGGTCTTGGCCGTGCCGGGCACGCCGAGCAGGAGCAGCGCCCGGTCGGTGGCGAGCGTGGCGACGGCGATCTCGACGAGGCGCTGCTGGCCGACGTACTTGGGGGTGATGATCGTGCCGTCGCTCAGCTCGCCGCCGAGCAGGTAGCGGACAACCGCCCAGGGCGACAGATGCCAGCCGGGCGGGCGTTCACGATCGTCGAGCACTGCGAGCGCTGCAAGTTCGAACGCGTATTGATCCTCAGCGTGCGGTCGTAGCACCTCGTTCGACGGTCGTTGAGTTGCACTCATCCCCGCCGACGTTACCCAGGGGCTGTCACACCCCTCGCTCGAACCCGCCTCCGGGCCCGGGCCCGCTCTCGTTGCCAACCGGCCCACCGAGTCAGAGACAGTAGGTTTCGGCGCATGGTCGACATCTCCTGTGCGTTCGCGACATCGATGGCCACACCCGAGTACGTGGCGCTCGCCGAGGAACTCGGCTACCGCCGGGCCTGGTTGTACGACTCACCTGCGCTGTACCCCGATGTATGGATGATGCTGGCCGAGTGCGCCCGCCGAACGTCGACGATCGAGATCGGCCCCGGCGTCGCGATTCCGTCGCTGCGGCACCCGATGGTGACCGCGGCGGCGATCGGGACGCTCGTCGAGCTCGCACCAGGGCGGGTGAACGTGGCGATCGGATCGGGTTTCACCGGGCGGTTGACGCTCGGCCAGAAGCCGTTGCCGTGGACGTTCGTGCGCGAGTACGTGCTCGCCGTGCAAGGGCTGCTCGCGGGCGAGACCGTCGAGTGGGAGGGCGCGCCGATCCGGATGATGCACCCCGACGGCTTCGGTGCGCCGCGGCCGATCAGCGTGCCGATCATCCTCGGCACCGGCGGACCCAAGGGTGAGGCCGTCGCCCGCGAGATCGGCGACGGCGTGTTCGTCACGTCGCCCACGACGGCGTTCGACTGGTGCTCGGTGCTGACGCTGGGGACCGTCCTCGACGACGGCGAAGACCCGGGCAGCGAGCGTTCGATGGCTGCTGCCGGTCATGCCGGGGGTCTTGCGTTCCACGCGATCCATCTGAGCGGCTCGGTGACATCGCTACCGGGCGGCGACGTCTGGTTGGCGGCGCTGGAGGAGTTCCCCGAGCGCGAACGTCATCTGGCGCTCCACGAGGGCCACCTCATCGAGGCCAACGAGCGGGATCGGCTCGTCGTGACCGGTGAACTACTGGCGATGTTCAAGTACGCGCAGACCGCCGAGTCGTGGCGCGATCTCCTCGCGGAGCGGGAGTTGGAGGGCGCGACCGAGATCGCTTACCAGCCCGCCGGTCCTGACATTCCCGGCGAACTCCGCCGCTTCATGGAGATGGCCAGCGGCTGAGGCTCGGTCTGTTGGGGTCTGACCCCGAAAGACCCGGTCGGGGCGACCGTCAACTCAGTTCGTCGAGCATGCGGTGGCGGGTGAGGGCGAGGTCGGCCAGCACCGACGCCAGGCCGTAGCCCGCTGAGGTCGAATCGACCGCGCCGAGGGACGCTGCAATGCCGCGAACGGCCTCCGCTGGGACCCTGGCGATCAGGTTCACGATCACGGCCCGGTGCGGCACCCCGAGTTGACCGCCGACGATCAACTCCGCGAGCACCGTGCCGACGTCGCCCGGGGCACCGACCAGTTCGAGCAGGTCGGGTGGGATCGGCAGTTCCGGCAGTTCGCCCAGCGTTTCGGGATCGACCACACCGCGAGCCGACCGGGCCTCGAGTTCGGGCAGATGCGACACCAGCCACGCGG
>DASQFE010000083.1:0-1654 GCA_035633295.1 Ilumatobacteraceae bacterium
GCATCCAGGCGGGATGCACGACCCTGGTCGAGACCGTCACCGAGTGGACCCCACCGACGGATCACACGACCACGGATGACACGACCGCGGTCCTGTCGTATGCACTGACCGGCCTGCCCAAAGTGGTCCACTCGGTCACGAACACGTGGAATCTGAAGCGGGAGCGAGCGGGGACCGCCGTCACGCTCACGAGCACCATCGACGCCGGATCACGTCCACCCCAGAAGGTCGTCGCCAAAATCGTCGGGCGAAAGCTGGCCTCGGCATCCGACGAGATGATCTCCGGACTGACCGATCACCTCGCCGGACAACTCGCGACAACGGAGAAAAACGCATGAGCACCACCCGACCCGACGTGATCATCATCATGACCGACGAGGAACGCGCGGCCCCGTCGTACGAGAGCGCCGAGATCACGCAGTGGCGACGAACGACTCTGACGGGGCGCGCTTGGTTCGACGACCACGCCGTGAACTTCGGTCGTCACTACACGGGCTCGTTGGCCTGCGTGCCCAGCCGACCGACGATCTTCACGGGCCAGTACCCCGACGTGCACGGTGTGACGCAGACCGACGGGCTCGGCAAGATGTACGACGACTCACGCCTGCGCTGGCTGCCGAAGGGTGAGGTGCCGACGCTCGGCCATTGGTTCCGCGCCGCCGGCTACGACACGCACTACGACGGCAAGTGGCACCTCTCGCACGCCGACCTGCTGGGCGACGACGGCGAACCGCTTGCCACGAACGACGACGACGGCGTCATCGACGAGGCCGCGGTCGCGAAGTATCGAGCGGCCGACCCGCTCGATCCGTACGGGTTCTCCGGCTGGATCGGGCCCGAGCCCCACGGCGCCCCGCTCGCGAACAGCGGGACGCGACGCGATCCGTTGATCGCCGCTCGGGTCGTGGCTTGGCTCGACGATCGCTACGCCCGGCGGCGTGCCGGTGACGTCGACGCACTGACACCGTTCCTGCTCGTTGCCAGCTTCGTCAACCCGCACGACATCGTGCTGTTTCCGATGTGGGCGGCGCGTGGCGCCCCGATCGACACGCCGTCGCCGCTCGACCCGCCGCCGGTTGCCGCCTCCCCGACCGACGACGAAGACCTCGCCACCAAGCCCGCTGCCCAGATCGCCTACCGGGCGTCGTACCCGACGGCCTACGGGTTCGGGGTTGCAGTCGAACGGCTCTACCGCAACAACGCCCAGCAGTACCGCGACACCTACTACCGGTTGCACGCCGAAGTCGACGGCCCACTCGACCGCGTCCGGCGTGCGGTCACCGAGGGTGGCTCCGACCGTGCGGTGATCGTGCGCACCTCCGACCACGGCGACCTGCTCGGCTCGCACGGCGGGCTCCACCAGAAGTGGTACACGCTGTACGACGAGGCCACGCGGGTGCCGTTCTCCATTGCCCGGATCGGCGACGACGCCACCGTCGCGCGCGCCGTCGACGATGCCCCGACCTCGCACGTCGACATCGTCCCGACCCTGCTCGCCGCGGCCGGCATCGACGAGGCGACGGTCGCCGCAGTGCTGCGCGAGTCGTTCACCGAGGTGCACCCGCTACCCGGGCGCAACCTGATGCCCGTCGTCGACGGTGCACCCGCCGATACCGACCGACCCGTGTACCTGATGACCCGTGACAACATGCTC
>DASQFE010000084.1:0-4007 GCA_035633295.1 Ilumatobacteraceae bacterium
TCCACCAACGAGGACCGACCGCCCCAAAAGACCCCTTGACATCCATACGCGCATCGAAGTGTGGGACCTTCTGGTTGGATCGGCCCACCGCACAATCCCACCTCCGCCGATGACGTCGAATGCTCCGCGAACGCCAACGTCGAAGACGATCGCCCGCTAGTCCGGTTGCGCAACCCCTCGGCTGGCGTGGAAGAGGTCAAGCGGCAACAGGCACCTCGGCCCCACCAGTTGCGGCCTGTGGGATCCCAATCGACCCCTTGTTGTGCCTCGAATAGTATTCCGCAAGGTGTCGGCCCGACTGGCCAGCCAGCACTGCCAACGGTCCACGATGCTTCTGACCTGGGGTTTTCCGTGGAGCTAAGGAGAATCGAACTCCTGACCTCTTCCATGCCATGGAAGCGCTCTACCAACTGAGCTATAGCCCCGAGACTGGTTGATCTCGGATCGCCGGACGGAAAGCACATCTCCGGATCCAGCGAATTGATCGCCGTGCGAATCTAGCCTGCCCAGCGGGCCGCTCCAACGTCGTCGGTCAAGCTCCCGGCCTGGCCTTTCCCGCTCCGATCGCCGCCGCCCCGATCTCGTGAACAAATGCGCGGCCTGGGCGCGCATCTGTTCACGAGATCGGGGCGGGCGCGTGGTCAGCTTGTTGCGGCAGCTGCCGCCGGTGGTTCCCATTCGAGGCGGGGGGCTTCCATGTAGAGGCGCTCGATCTCGTAGAACTCGCGGACGCTCTCGAGGAACACGTGAACCACGACATCGCCGTAGTCGATGAGTGACCACTGGTTCTCGCGGATTCCCTCGGTACGAACCGGCGCACGACCGAGTGCCGACTTGACCTTGGCCTCGATGTCGTCGACGACAGCGCGCACCAGCCGCGGGTTCGACGCACTCGCGATCACGAAGTACCCGGCGATCGACAACACGTCACCGACGTCGAGCACAAGCACGTTGGACGCCTTCATGTCAGAGGCGGAGCGGGCTGCGAGTACAGCGAGATCGGCTCCCGTGTCGCTGGGGGTCACGGCGTTTGCATCAGTCATGTGGGTCATCCATCGCCCTCGACGGTATCGGCTGGAGTCGACTCGTCGGGTTCGATGCCGCTTGCGCCGCTCGAACTCGCCGCGATGGCGACCGCCCGCTCGAGGTACGACTGTCCCAACGTGACGACGACGTCGACGCCTTCGAGCACCGTGGACGCCAGCCGCACTTCGGCCGGGCCATACAGGAGTTCGGCGGTGTTGGTGGCCTCCTCGAGCAACGCCGGATCACTGACTTCGACGAGGGTGAGGTCCGGCGCCCCGGTCGCCTCGGTATCCACCGACACCACGTTTCCCTGAAGGAAGAGCACCACTCCCACCACCTCGCGTGCGATGTCGGAATTCGTCTCATAGAGACCATCGGTTTGCGTGAGTTGGTCGTCGGTGAACGGCACCTCGATGCGCACCTTGCTGCCGGTGTTCGGCGTCGACACCAGCGACGGCGAAATCTGGGCGAACACCAAGACGGAGTCGCTGCGATCGAGCACGACAACGTCGGCGTCGGTCGGGTTCGTCGCGGCGTTGGACGGCGACACGGCAATGTCGCGAACTCCGACAGCGCCGTCGAAGAGCGACGCCGCGAGGTCGTCAACCGTCTCCGGCGGTGTGGGATAACCCTGGTCATCGGTGGTCACCGGTTCCGGCGGGACAGTGATCGGAGCGAGCTGCGCAATCGCGGACCACATGGCAACATCGAGGAGATGCTGATCGTCTGCAGGAACCGATTCGTCGATCGCCGTCAGGACATCAACCACCTGGGCGGTCTCGAGGATCTGTGGACCCGCACTGACGACCACGCCGTTGTCTCCCACGATCTGTGATTCGCCACCGTCCGGGACAGAACCGTCGGGAACCGTGTTGTCGGGAATCGTTGTCGTCACGACTTGCGTGCCGGCGTCGATCGCATCGGTGTCGATGACGGCGTCTGGCAACACGGCCTGCACGGGGCCGAGTGGTTCGAGCAGTGCTTCGAGCCCGGCTGGGTCGACCACCGCCGACCGCTCGATCGTGATCGACAACATGTCTTCGACACTGGCCACGAACCCTTCGGGATCAGCAGGATCGAACACTTCGTTCAGCGGCCGGCGTTGCAGGCCGAAGCCAGAGGTGGCGTCGGCGTTCACCGGCACCGTCACGATGCTGCCACCCTGGCCCTCGGGCAGCAGCGTCATCACCACCAGCGACGCCAGCTGACCTTCGTCGTCGGTGACTGCCAACAGCGCGTTGGGTGTGTTCGGGAACGTCTCGACCGGCCGAGTGTCGACACCGACCGCCTCGCCCTCCTGAGAGTTCGACAACGTGACAACACCCACCGTCACGAGCACGGCGGCCGCGATCACGAGACCGAGAGCAACAGTTGCCGCAGCGATCGTTCGGCGAGAACGCCGCTGAGCAATGGCCGTCACGGCGACGCCCCGTACAGACCTCGGTGGCGGATCACATCGAGGACCGGTTGCGTGATCAGATAGTCGAGTGGACGACCATCGGTGAACCGGGCGCGCAGGTCGGTGCTGGACACCTCGAGGCGAGGCACCTCGACTCGGGTCCAGTCGATGTCGTCGTCCAGCGCCACTGCTTGGCCGGGCCGATCGACCACCACCAGGTGCGAACGTGCCACGACCTCGTCCCAACGTGTCCATGTGCGCAACCCGGCGGCAGCATCGTCGCCGATGATCGTGAAGAGTTCGGCGTCAGGGTACTCACGCGCCAAGACCTCGAGTGTGTCCGCCGTGAAGCTGTGACCCCCGAGGTCGATCTCTTGGCGGCCTGGCAACAACCCGCTGACATCGGAGACGGCAGCTTCGACCATCGCCAGCCGATCGCACGCCGGCGTGATCTGGCGGGTGCCTTCCTTCTGCCATGGCACGTTGGCGACCATCAGTACAACGAGATCCAGCTCGAGGGCGTGACGAACATTCACGGCAGTGACGAGGTGTCCCACGTGCGGCGGATCGAACGTGCCACCGAAGAGCCCGATGCGGCGCAGCAGCTGAGCGGTTCCGGGCACGATCGGCCTACTTTATTACTTCCTGACCAATTTACCGCTCAACCGACCATGCCAGGGGTTGACAGGTCTGTTAGTGTCAATTGCTCCCCCATCTACCCCCGAGTACACGGTTTGCGACGGTTCCCCCGGGAAATCCTTCGCAATCGGCGTTTGCCGCTCATCGATCAACTCGTTGGACCTGCACGAACACGTGCAATTCCGGCACCGTTCGATCCGCATGGCCGACGCAGTGTGTCCAATGACACAGCCTAGGCTCGGAATCATCACGAACACGAACGGTTGTAGGAAACATCATGAACGACTCCATTGGTCTCTACCTGAATGACATCGGCAAGGTTGCCCTGTTGACCGCCGAGGACGAGCGGGAACTGTCCCGCGTCATCGAAGCCGGCCGCGAGGCCCAAGAGCAACTCGACGCCGGCAAGCGCAGCGCCGCCCTCAAGGCGAAGGTTGCCGCCGCTGCCGAAGCAAAGGATCGGTTCATCCGCTCCAACCTGCGCCTCGTGGTGAGCATTGCCCGTCGCTATCCTCTGCCGCAGGGCATGGATCTGCTCGACCTCATCCAGGAGGGCAACCTCGGCCTCGAGCATGCGGTCGACAAGTTCGACTGGCGCCGTGGCTTCAAGTTCTCCACCTATGCCACGTTCTGGATCCGCCAGGCCATCGGCCGTGCGCTCGACCAGAAGGCCAGCCTCATCCGTATCCCGGGCGACCGCTCCGCGAGCCTTCGTGCGGCGCTGCGTCAGGCTTCCGGCGACGGCGAGACCCTCGATCAGACCAACGCCGAGCTGCATCGCCTCACCACGCCGGTCAGCCTAGACAAGACGGTCGGCGACGACGGCGATGCCACCCTCGGCGACCTGATGGCCAACGGCGACGGCACCCCTGAAGACCACGTGATGACGCTGGTCGACAGTGAACTGCTCGACGAACTGCTCGGCACGCTCGACACACGGGCC
>DASQFE010000085.1:0-2734 GCA_035633295.1 Ilumatobacteraceae bacterium
GCACCAGCCACGGCGACCTGGAGCGCGTTGGCGTCGGCGAGGCCGATGTCTTCGGACGCAAAGATGATCAGGCGCCTGGCGATGAAGCGGGCATCCTCGCCGGCCTCGAGCATCCTTGCCAGCCAGTACACGGCGGCGTCAGCGTCTGACCCGCGCATCGACTTGATGAATGCGCTGACGACGTCGTAGTGATCATCACGGCCGTATCGAAGTGCCGTCGTTCCGAGGGCCGCTTCTACGTGTTCGAGTTCGACGTGGCCGTATCCCGAGAGCGCGCACGAGACCTCGAGTGCCGTGAGCACCTGACGCCCATCGCCTCCGGCCCGGTCGACGAGCAGAGCAAGGGCGTCCTCGTCGGCCGTGGCCCCCTCGGCATCCAACCCCCGTCGAACGAGCGTCTCGATCGCGCCACGGTCGAGCGGCTCGAGGCGGAACAGCGTCGAGCGGCTGCGCAGCGGAGCATTCACCTCGAAGAACGGGTTCTCCGTCGTTGCTCCGATCAGGGTCAGCGTGCCGTCCTCGACCGCGGGGAGCAGCGCGTCCTGCTGCGACTTCGAGAAGCGATGGATCTCATCGAGGAACAGGATCGTTCCCTGGCCACGCTCGCCGAGTCGTTGGCGCGCCCGTTCGATCGTCTCACGAACGTCCTTGACCCCCGCCGACACGGCTGAGAGCTGCTCGAACGCCCGATCCGTACTTCCCGCAACCGCGAGCGCAAGCGTCGTCTTCCCGGTGCCGGGCGGCCCCCACAGCAGAGCGGAGGTGAGCCGGTCGGTCTCGACGAGCCGGCGCAAGGGCTTACCCGGACCAACCAGATGGTCTTGGCCGACGACGTCGTCGATCGTGCGTGGCCGCAGACGCGCGGCCAAGGGAGCCCGGGCTCGGCGCTGCTCCTCAGCAGCGACAGCGAAGAGGTCGTCGTTCACGGTACGAGCCGCGGAATCACGGACCGGTAGGCGGCGAGCCTGAAGTCGACCACGTGGTCGAGCAACCACGTCGGTTCGACCCACTTCCAAGCGACGAACTCGACCTCGTCCGGCGCCGGGGACACGTCGTCGGAGCGGACGCGGAACAGGTACCAGCGTTGAGCCTGACCGAGCCGCTTGCCAACGCCGCGGACCGCTTCGGGGAACTCATAGACGACCCAATCCGGATGTTCGCCCACGAGATCGACCTGGTCTGGGCCGAGCCCTGTTTCCTCCCCGAGCTCGCGCCATGCCGATTCGAGCGGTGACTCGCCGACATCGATGCCTCCCTGTGGAAGCTGCCATGCGCCAGGCACGTCGCTTCGTTCGAAAGCAAGGATCTCGCCGAGCGAGTTCGTGACGACCGCGACGACGCCCGCACGGAAGTTCGAACTCGGCATCGGTGATGAGGGTAGTGGTGTCAGCGCCCGAGGCCGCGCAGCCGTGACGTCACATCGGCGTAGTCGTCGTCGTACTCGGCAACGGCGCCGAACCATCGCCGAGCCGCTATCGGGTCGCCCACCCGGTCGTACAGATCCCCCAGCACGTACCACTGGCGCACGTGGAACTCGCGCACCCCCTTGGGCCGCTTCGTTGCCGGCTCCATGAGCTCAATCGCGCCGCGTAGATCCCCCTGGTCGGCAAGTGCGCCCGCGGCGACGATTCGCCCTTCGGCCATGACGTCCTGACTCGGCGAGGCAGCCTTGATCTCCTGCCAGACCTGGTCGACCGCAGCCCAGCGGCCCTGCGCGCGTTGACAGTCGGCAATCACCGGCAGCAGGGCAGGATTGTCGTGGAGGTCCTGAGCGGCTTGCAGCGCCCCGACTGCCTGCTTGTACATGCCGAGCCGATAGCACGACAACCCGACGATTTCGTGCGCAGCCGAAACACCGGGCGCTTCCTTCGCGATCGACTTGGCGATGCGGCGCGCCTCCTCGAATCGCTCACGATCGAGTGCTTCCGACGCCTGCGCGAGCCGCTCTGAGAGGCGGGCCCCACGTTGCTGGCCCAATGCCTCGACGAGCTCGGCCGACACCTCGGGATCCAAGGGCTTCGGCGCACGGCGCGGTGGGGCGTCGTCATTCGTGGAGGTGGCTGCGCGCCTGGAAGCACCAGTTGCTGCTCGCCGCACCGACCCCTCATCGATCCACTGCTCGGTGGTGCGCTCCTCGATGCGTTGACGCTCGAGATCGGGATCTCGTGGCTCCCGAGGCAACCGGCGTGCCTTCACCTCGAGCGATCGCCGCTCGGCCTCGGTCTGCGGGCGAGCTGAACGGCCGTCACGACGTGCACCCGGGCGCGCGTCGGGGCGGCCACGTCCACCTCGACTATCGGGGCGACCGCCCGATCGACCGCCCGATCGGCCACCGGACGCGCCCCCCGAGCGTCCGGATGGACGGCGGGAGTCGTCTCGGCGCGGTGGACGGGAAGACGAGCCGGAAGACATGGCTGACCATGCTACGGGAGCCAACGTGAAGCGAGGACGAAACGGGTCGAAAACGCGAAGAACGCATCGCCGGCAAACCCGGACGATGCGTTCCTCGATCGAAATCCGGCGACGTCCTACTCTCCCAGGGGATCACTCCCCAAGTACCATCGGCGCTGACAGGCTTAACTTCCGTGTTCGAGATGGGAACGGGTGTGACCCTGTCGCTATGGTCACCGAAATCAGTTGTCAATGAGGGTTCTCCTCAAGGACTCCAGAGCAAGCACGAGCTGTTCAAAACCAAGCCCTCGGCCGATTAGTACCGGTCAGCTGAACGTGTTGC
>DASQFE010000086.1:0-3933 GCA_035633295.1 Ilumatobacteraceae bacterium
CCAATGCCGTGGTGTGGATCGTCACGGTGGTGGCCGTCGTCGTCTTCTGGCTGGTGGCCACATCGTGGCGGCCGTGGGATCTGTTCGACCGGGCGGGGTTCGGTGCCGATTTCTACGACGAGCAGGCTCGGGCGTTCTGGCGTGGCCGACTGGCGGTGGATCCGGCGATCCCGGGCCCCGAGGGATTCCTGGTGGGTGGCAAGACCTACCTGTACTACGGGCCCTTCCTCTCGGTGGTGCGCATGCCGTTGATGCTGTTCGGCGATCTCTTCGTCGGTCGGTTGGTGCGCGTGTCGATGCTGATCGCAGTGGTGGTGCTCTGCCGATGGTCGGCGCGGCTGGCGCGTGCCGGCCGTGCGGTGATCCGGTCGACGACGCCCACGAACTCGGTCGACGGTCGGTGGGCGATCGGGCTCTTCGCCGCGGCAGTTGCGTTCTCCCCGGCGCTGTTCGCCGCCGGCTGGATCTCGGTCTACAACGAAACCGAGTTGTGGGCGCTGACCCTCGCCGTCATCGGCTTCGCCCTGATCGCCGAGTGGGCGGCATCCGGGTTCGCCGATCGCCGGCTGTTGCTCGGCGCCTCGGCTGCCGCGCTGGCCGCCACGTTGACTCGCGCTCCGATCGGGCTCGGTGTCTCGGTCGCGCTCATCGCCTGCGGTGGCGTGCTGTTGTGGCGTAGCCGGGCGACCGGCTTCAACCATGGCCGTTCGGCGCTGCTCGGCGGGGTGCTCCCGATTCTCGCTCACGTCGTCGTCAACTTCGCCAAGTTCGGCACCTTGACCTCGGTGCCGGGGGATCGCCAGCTGCTCTCGTTGACCGACCCGGTGCGAGCAGCCTGGTTCGCAGGCAACAACGGGAGCTTCTTCTCGCCTCGATTCCTGCCCACGACGTTGGTGCAGTACCTGCGGCCCGACGGCCTCCGCTTCGAGCGGCTGGTCCCGGGTATCCGGTTCGGTCCCCTGGCAACCGACCGGGGGAGCTACCCGGCCGAGTCGATCACTCCGGCCTCGTCGCTGCCCGTCAGTGCCACCCTGTTGCTCGTGCTCGCGGTCGTGGGTGTCGTCTGGATGATCAAACACCGGAATCGGACCTGGCTGCTACTCGTCGCCGCGGCGGTCGCCGGTGCGGTGCCCACATTCATGATCGGGTTCATCGCCAATCGCTATCTGATCGACATGCTTCCGCCACTGATCGTCGCGGGCGCGATCGGTATCTGGGTGGTGCTCGCCCTGCCGCGACAACGGCTGGTGAAGACCGCCGGCGTGGCGCTCGTCGTGTGGGGCCTCTGGGTGAACGCGTCGCTGGCCACGTGGACCAGCGAGTACAAGACGCTCGGGTTCACACAGTTGCGCTACGACATCGATGCTGCGCTGTTCGGCGCGCCGTCACCGGCGCTGGTGGCGCTGGTGGCCGGTGTCGGCGTACCCCGCGACGGCATCGTCGCTCTGGATCCGCAGTGTCAGGGTGTGTACATGGCCGAGCAGGGTCAATGGTTGGCGATCGACCGTGGCGGTACTCGCCGAGCGAGCGGCGTGATCGAAACGCTTCGTGATGACGTCGTGCTGGCGACAGGGTCAGGCTGGACCCTCGAGCTGGCGCAATCAGATGGCGGTGCGGTCCTCAGGGTGGTCGACTCGGCGGGCCAGGTCACGTTCGAGCAACCGGTCGAGGTCACCCCTCCGGCGACCTACGAGGTCGTCGTCGACAAGGTCTCGCGCGAGTTCCGCGCCCGAGTCGGCGACTCGGGCGTCTTCTTGCCGGTCGAGCTGAACGCCATCGTCCCGGAGACCACCGACGGCGCCCCCGCAACATTGTGCCTGGAGCTCACCGAGCAGCTCTGATCGGTCTGTTGGGGTCGGGTCCGGAAAGACCGGCGGGGTTCTAGAGGAGCATGATGGAGGCGACGACGACGGCGAGGGATGATGCGGCCCACGCGACGACGATGGTTCGCTGCGGCGCCTCCGCACGTCGCAGGGGCTGCTCGACGGCTCGATGGAGGATCACGGCGCCCGCCAGCGATGCGGCGACCTTGAGCGCCAGCAACGCCCACGATTCCAGGCCCGTACGATCCGGGGTGAGGATCAGGATGATTGGCCAGTGCACGAGATACCACGAGTAGCTCAACCTGCCGATGGTGACCGCCGGCGCCCAGGCAAGCACTCGGGTGAGTGGCCCCGGAGCCAGCAGCGACATCACCAACGCGGCATTCACGAGTGACATTGCGCCATACCCGCCGTGCAGCAACCACGGTGGGTCGTAGTCGGTCGTTGCCGCGAGGAGCACGATGATGGTCATCGCCACGATCCCCACCGGCCGCAGCAGCGATGAACGACGCGCCAGGAGCTCGGGACGGGTGTGCAGGAGCACCGCCAGCGCGGAGCCGGCGATCAGCTCCGAAGCGCGCGTGATCGTGCTGAACTCCAGTTGATACTGAGGCCAGTTGGCGAGTAACTGCACGACCACTGATGCCGACCAACCGCAGGCGATGAGGATCGTGAGGGTGCGGATGGGTCGTGCGGTGCGCACCGCAGCGACCACGACGAGCACCAGCAGCAGATAGAACTGCTCCTCGATCGCCAGTGACCAGAACGGTCCGAGTGGGCCGACGATGGTGCGCAGCAGTGCGTCCTCGCCACTCCAGATGACATGCCAGTTCGTGTACCCGAACGTGCCGGCCAGCGCATCGGACGTGGTCATCCCGGTCCAGAACCGACTCGAGAGCAGGACTGAGGCGAGTACGACGACGAGCGATGCGGGAGCAAGCCGTTTCAGCCGTCGCGTCCAGAAACGGCCGAGGTCGAGGCCCGCTCCGCCTGCGATCTGGCGCAACAGCAGCGTGGTGACCAGGTAGCCCGACAGGGTGAAGAACACCGAGACACCGATGAACCCGCCCGGTGCAACGCCCGGGAGATCAGATGTCGCTCCGGCGTGGAAGAGCACCACGGCGATCACGGCGACGGCACGAAGACCGTCGAGAGACGGGTGGTACTCGGTCACCTCGAGCGGCGCTTCGCATCGGTGGCGAACAGGGTCGACACGGTGAGCAGCACCACGCCGAGCAACGTCCAACCGTGGAGCCACTCGAATCTGATCGGCCATCCGGCGCCCGGGAAGGGCCGATCGGTGCGCACCACGGCGATCACCACAACGCTCGCACCCAACACGAGGCCAGCCCCGATCGCCGCCAAGAGGCGGTTACGACGCAGGAGGATGCCGGGGACACCGAGGAGCAGCGCAACGAGGGCCCATGCCCATCCGACCAACAGGGCGGTTGCCACCACGCCGACGCCGACGGTGAGCACCGCCGCACGCCGCTCGGCACGATCGCTCCAGCTGGCGAGGCTCGGTGCCCGAAGATTGGCGTCGGCGTCGTCGGCGCGTCGGCGATCGACAACGACGAGGCCGAGGGCGAGGAGCACCGCGAGGCCCGACAGCGCAAACGCGATGTTCAGCGGACGTTGCGCCGTCCAGCTCACGGTCACCGTCGTCGGAGTCGATGACGGCTCGAGGTACCAGCCGTTGGCATTGCCATCGACGAGCGTCGGTGCGCCCAGCGACCCGTCGTCGGTCGATGCGGTCCAGGCGGTGTTGTACCCCTCGCCGACGACCAACCAGCACCCTGTGGGACACGGCGGCACCTCGACGACGCGGCCGCGCCTCGACTCGGTCACCTCGACCGGGGTGACCAGCTCTGATTGAGCATCGGGTCCCCCCTCGGTCAATCGCACCTGGTCGACCTGGAGGCCCGTGGTGGCCGAGCCGGTGGCGATCAACTCGTGTTCGTCCACATCAAGGCGATCGATCGGGTCGCAGGTGACAGCGGCGACCGGTCGGCCGGCGAGCAACGAGTTGGTGGTCGCAGTGAAGGAAATGGCGAGTGGTCGACCGTCGAGTTCGATGAGGTCGGAGCGGCACTCGGCGGTGATCGTCTCG
>DASQFE010000087.1:0-1596 GCA_035633295.1 Ilumatobacteraceae bacterium
GCTCGACCTGTCGGAACGATCGGTGCATCAGTTCCGGGCGTGTCCAGTTGGCCGTGGTGACGGGTTGCACCTCACGGATTGGTCGCTCACCCGGTTGGGCCATGCCGGCAACCCAATCTCCCGCGGGCAGCGATCCCGCTCGAATCACGCTTGTCTCCTTCTACAATCGTCCCGTCGCAGCCGGCGTCGACAGCAGCAACGCTGATGTCTTTTCCGGGTAGCGACCCCGCCTCTGTAGCTCAGTGGATAGAGCATCGGTTTCCTAAACCGTGTGTCGCAGGTCCGATTCCTGCCAGGGGCGCCACAAAACAGCAGCTAGATTATTTGTGCATCGCAACGATTGACCTGAAAATCCCGTTTGGGTAGCAAGCACTTTCGCTACGTTCGCAGCCGAGCCGCGTGTCAGGGTATCATGACGACATGAGTTTGATCTCCGCTGACGCACTCCCCGTCGAGCCGCTCGATGCATTGCGCAAAGTGTCACAGTCAGAGCTCGAGCTGGATGAACTCCGATGGACGCAGATTGCAGCAGCCCGAGATGCCGGGGCGTCGTGGGCCGACATTGGTGAAGCGCTGGGCATCAGCCGGCAATCTGCATGGGAGTACTTCACTCGCCGAGCCAGCGCAAAGATCGCGGAGAACGTGGCGGCGAACACCGACCTCTCCGAGGACGAGGCCATGGACCTCGCGGTCGAAGAAGTGCGTGACGTGCGCCGCAGCCGACGCTCACACTGAGCTGCGCCAGTGAGAGTCGTCCTCGACGCGAATGTCCTCATTTCTGCGGTGATCCAGGCTGGACCGTCGTACCGGATCGTCAGCAGATGGCTGGACGTAGCCGATCTCGACGTCGTGATCTGCCCCGCTGTACTTGCCGAGGTCGAAGAAGTGCTGGGTCGGCCGAGGCTTCAACAGCGCATCGAGCCAGAGCTCGCACGGCTCTACTTGGCGACCGTTCGACGCATTGCCAACCTCGTCGACGACCCAGTCTCGATCGTTGCTGCAACCCGAGACCCCGACGATGACTACCTCGTTGCGTTGGCACGACAACACCAAGCCGACTACATCGTCACCGGCGACAAGGACCTCCTCGAGTGGGACCATCAAGTTCCGCCCGCCATCACCCCTGCAGCGTTCGAAGACTTGCTCAGCGCTCGATAGCACCCGTAAACGAAACCCATCCGAACCGGTCATCGTGATCGACGACCGCCCAGCGACATTCGCAAAATTGTGCGAGCGCGAAAACCTGAGGTTCAACTTGGGCGGGCCACTCGGTATCGGCCCATCTGTGACGTCACAGTTTCACCGCCGTATTGGACCAAGCAGGGGGCTGCACTTTGGCAAGCGGCGGCGAACGATCTCACTCGGCTCAAGCCGTGCGTCGTCAGCCAGCGGCGGGCGTGGTGGCCAGAGCGCGACGTACGAGATCGCGCGCGAACAACAGCACCAGGATCAGGCCGGTGACCGAGGAAATCCGCCGAGGCTCACACGGTCGCCGAACAGGCGGTCGACGAGCGCGAGCACGACGAACTTGCTACCGGCCAGCACGATCCACAGAGTCAGCCCGAGCAGCACCTTGCCGGTCCTGCTCGACGCCGT
>DASQFE010000088.1:0-4300 GCA_035633295.1 Ilumatobacteraceae bacterium
GTCAGGTCGAAGGCGCGGCCGCCGATCGCTGCCGATGCCTGGCCCGGCAGCGGTGACATCGGGGGCCGGTAGACGTAGCGCCGGTCGACCCGATGCGGCGAGTTCGCCCGGAAGCGGGCCCCGAACAACTCGAGTGTGCGGTCGTCGAGGGGCAGCACGCCGTGGCGCTCCGCCTCCTGCCACCACAGGTCGATCAGCTCGGTCAGCTTGGCGGGTTCCTGCGACGCGAGGTCGTTGCACTCCGACCAGTCGTCAGGGAGGTGGTACAGCTCCCAGGGCTCGGTGTCGTAGTCGGCGCCCTTGTCGTGCTTGCACACCGCCTTCCAGTCACCCGCGACGATTGCCCGGCTGCCGGCCTGTTCGAAGTACTGGAGCGTGTTGGTGGCCGGCGCGTCGGCGTCGGCCAGGACCGACGCGAACGAGTGACCCGTCACGGGAAGCTGCTCCAGACCCCGATACGTGTCCGGCGGTGTCACACCGATCAGTTCGTAGATCGTCGGCACGATGTCGGACACATTGACGAACTGGCGGCGCTTCGAACCCGCCTGGTCGGTTGGGACGAGCCCAGGCGCGTGCACGATCAGGGGAACGTGGACGCCACCTTCGTGGGTGTTCTGCTTGTACCACTTGAACGGTGCGTTGCCGCACTGCGCCCAACCCCACGGGTAGTTCGTGTGGCTGTGCGGGCCGCCGATGTCGTCGATCCGGGCGATCGCTTCGTCGGGGGTCTCGAAGATGCCGTTGAAGAACTTCATCTCGTGCATCACACCGAACGGCCCGCCCTCCTGCGACGCGCCGTTGTCGGTCAGTACGACGAGCACGGTGTTGTCGAGCTGGCCCATGGCGCGTAGCCCGTCGACGAGGCGACCGATCTGGTCGTCGGTGTGATCGAGGAACGCAGCAAATGCCTCCTGGAGTCGGCAGGCGAGCCGCTGCTGGTTCTCGGGCAGGTCGTCCCAGGCGTCGACGCCGGGGTTGCGCGGTGCGAGTTCGGTTCCTTCGGGGACGACGCCGGCTGCGAGTTGACGTTCGAACCAGCGTTGCCTGACGACGTCCCAGCCCTCGTCGAACTTGCCGCGGTACTTCTCCATGTAGCTGGCCGGGGCCTGATGCGGTGCGTGCGCGGCGCCGAAGGGGACGTAGGTGAAGAACGGTCGATCGGGTCGAACCCCCTTGGAATCCGACACCATCTTCAGCAGCTGGTCGACGAGGTCCTCGGAGACGTGGTAGCCGTCCTCGGGCTTGGCCGGTGGCTCGATTGGATGGTTGTCGCAGACGAGTTCGGGGTGGAACTGATCGGTCTCGCCCTCCATGAATCCGTAGAACCGGTCGAAGCCGCGCGCGAGCGGCCACTGGTCGAACGGCCCGGCCGCCGAGCACTGCTCCATCGGGGCGAGGTGCCACTTGCCGACGCAGAACGTGGCGTATCCCTCCTCGCGGAGCACCTCGGCGACGGTCGCTGCGTGGTTGGTGATGTGGCCGAGCTGATGCGGGAAGCCGGTGCGGAAGTTCGACACCGAGCGCATGCCGACGGCGTGCTGGGAACGGCCGGTGAGCAGCGAGGCGCGGGTCGGCGAACACAGCGGTGTCACGTGGAAGTTGGTGAATTGCAGCCCGTTGGCTGCGAGCGCATCGATGTTCGGTGTGTCGATGTCGGAGCCGTAACACCCGAACTGCGCGAAGCCGGTGTCGTCGAGCAGCACGATCACCACGTTGGGGGCGTCGGCGCTGGGATGCGGCGGTTCGTCGAACCACGCCTCGGAGTCGGCCAACGTCTTGCCGATCGTTCCCTCGAATCGAGATACTCGTGTCATCGCTGTCCTTTCGCGCTCACAACAGGGGTCAGACCCCTTTTGTGACAGGTGATCAGGGCGCGCAGGCTGGTGGCCCACGCCCTGGAGATCTGCTTGTGGGTGCGGGCATGCGCCCGGGTCGTCAGCTCGAATGCCTCCGGAGAGGTCAGCGAGTCGACGACCGCGACCAGGTCGGCCGAATCGGACGGCGTGAGGTCGGCGAACTCCTGGTGGAAGCACGCGCGGAGCTGTCGGGTGAGGGCCGACCGGTTCGACGCGATGTGTTCGCGCCAGGTGTCGTCCTCGAACGCACGCATCCGGGCCATGGCCATCAACGGACCCGCTTGCTCGTAGAGGTCGAGCCGGGTCCGGACGAAGAACGCGATCCGGGACTCGAGGTCGCTGCCGAGCGGTGGCGTCGCGAGGAGCAGATGGGAGTACCGCTCGGTGAACAGTTGGTGTGCTTGTTGCTGGATGTCCGCGAGGCCGTCGAAGTTGCGGAAGATCGACGACACCGACACGCCCGCGCGTTCGGCGACGTCCTCGGCTGATGGTGGACCTTTGCCTTCCAGGATGAGCGCGAACGCCGCATCGACGATGGCCTCCCGACTGCGTTGGCGCCGCGCTCGCCGCCCATCGATCGGGTGTGTTCCGCTCGCCTGAGTCATGAGAGAGCGCCATCCATTCGCTCACTGTAAACTATTGCTTGTACGGATCGCAATAGTTAGTGTGAGCTCGTGACAGTATTCGCACGCACCGACGATGCTCACTTCGAGGCCCTCGAGGACTGGCCCTACGAGCCGCGCTACCACCAGTGGAAGGATCTTCGCGTCCACTACGTCGACGAAGGGCCGCCCGACGGTCCGGTCATGCTGCTGCTGCACGGCATGCCCACCTGGGGCTACCTCTATCGCACGATGATCCCGCTGCTGGTCGAGGCCGGATACCGCTGCATCGCACCGGATCATCTCGGCTTCGGGCGCAGCGACAAGCCGACCGATGCCAACTGGTACTCGATCGCCCGCCACACCGAGGTGCTCACGTCGCTGATCACGTCACTCGACCTGCACGACGTCACGCTCGTCTGCCAGGACTGGGGCGGCCCGATCGGCCTCGCGCAGGCAGCCACGACGCCCGAGCGGTTCAGTCGGCTGATCATCATGAACACGTGGTTGCACCACCCCGGTTACGAGTACACCGACGCGATCCGCAACTGGATGACCAACTGGCACGAGGGCGGCCTGTTCCATCGTGAGAAGCCGAACGTGGCGCTGATCCTGCTGATCTCCGCCCGGGTGGTCGAGCCCCCGGTCGTGTTCGGCGCGCTCACCACGGGCGCCGAGCCGGAGCTCACGGGCGACGCGGCGACGATGTACGCCGGGTTCGCGGCGCCGTTCCGTGGCCTGGCCGACGACGCGTTCAACGGACTGCGGATGTTCCCGCTGTCGATCCCGGCCAACGACTATGACAGCGGCAACGGGGCTGCCCAGACGATGCACTACAACGTGCTGCTCGGTTGGGACAAGCCGGTGCATTTCGTGTGGGGAGGGTCCGACGATGTGTTCACCGAGGCGTGGGGGCGGACCTGGGCGGAGCGCATGAGAGCGAGCTTCGACCTGATCTCGGAGGCGAACCACTTCCTCCAGAACACCGACGGCCCGCTCGTCGTCGACCACATCCTGGGTCGCATCGCCGACGAGACTGCCCGTTGAACGACGACACAGATCCCCGAACGGAGACGACATGAACGGCGACCAGATGATGCGGGCCCACGCGGCGACGCTGCCCGCGCCAGAGTTCTCGAATCCGGCGTGGGTAACGCCGCCGGCGCTGGCCGACGCGACCGTCGCCATCGTCACCTCCGCGGCGTTGTATGCCGCCGGTGGCGACGGCTTCACTTCGGCCGACACGGGCTACCGGTTCATCGATCGCGATCGCCGGGATCTCGTGATGGGGCACTGGAGCCCGAACTTCGACCACACGGCCGTGGCGATGGATCTCAACGTCGTGTACCCCATCGACCGCCTCGAGGAACTCGCCGACCGAGGCGTGATCGGCGCCGTTGCACCTCGACACGTGTCGTTCGCCGGCAACCAACCCGACGACGTTGCGACCATCCGGCTCGACACCGGCCCGGCGGCCGCCGCTGCGCTGCGCGCCGACGGTGTCGACGTGGTGATCTTCACGCCCGTTTGACCTCTGTGCACGCGCACCGTGAGTGTGCTCGCCCATGTCTTCGAAGCAGCCGGAATCGCCACGGTGGTGCTGTCATCGATCCGTGAGATGGCCGTCAAGGTCGCGCCCCCGCGTGCGCTGCACTGCGAGTTCCCGCTCGGTCGTCCACTTGGTCGCCCCAGCGATCCTGCATTTCAGCACGACGTGCTGGCCCGAGCGTTCGCACTGCTCGATGCCGACTCCGGCCCGGTCCTGGTCGATCACCCTGATGTGATCGAGGCCGACGAGCATCCGGTATCGTGCTCACTTCCGCCCCGATTCGATCCCGATCT
>DASQFE010000089.1:0-2649 GCA_035633295.1 Ilumatobacteraceae bacterium
GTCCTGCGGCGCGAGCACGCTGGTGGCGAGACTCCACATTCCGGCGAAGGCGTCGGTGGGCATCCCTGCCCTCATGCCAGCGAGCATCTCGAAACGATCCTCGATGTTGATCGCGGGGAGTATGGCCACCGCCCCACGCGTTGACTGCTCGGGCGACATCCCGGCGATGATTCGAGAGTGGACGGCAAGCACCTCGTCTGCCCCGATCTGATCGAACAGTGCCGGCACCACGATGCGCTCCTCGAAGTCTTGGTGGGCGAGGTAGGCCCCGGTGAACGACGCCATCTCGATGTACAACTCGTGGATCGCCGTGCGGCGATCGCCGGGGGTGGCGCATTGCGCCTCGCCCGCCAGCTCGATCAGCCACGCGACTCGCGCATCGAGCAGTTCATGCTCACGTTCCATCCGTTCGCCGAGATCGGCGGGGAGCGTCGAGGGGACGAAGTGCTCGTCCTCGTGGTGGGCGTGATCGGCCAACAGCTTCGCCACGTCGGCGATCTCCGAGTTGAGCGCCGCGACCTCGAAGTCGTCGGCAGGGTCGACCCGGCCGGCGGCCGAGGTGACGGCGAAGAGAGCGGCGCGGATGCCCTTGTGGATGTCGCGAAGCGGGTTCGGATCAACGTGCCGGAGGCGGGGCGACACCGGGCCGCTGGTCGTGGGGTCGTGTTTGGTGATGGTCATCGTTCGCTCCTGGTTCGTGGTCGCCAGGTGCGGCGACCGATGGAGACCACGTTGACGGATCCGAGCGGACGGCGCGCCGAAGAACGTCGTATGAAAGTGCTAACTCTTCCGGCGTGACTGCTACGAGACTGCTCATCGTTCATTGCGACGAGCAGTCTCGAGCGAGCTAACGTTCGCAGCGATGTTCGACGCTGCGCTGCGAGAACACCTGCTTGGTGGCGTCGGCATCATCGTCGGCACGGTGGCTTCCGACGGGATCCCATATGCGTCGAGGGGCTACGGAGCGTCGCCCACAGGCGACGACATCGTGCACGTGTTCCTCGACGCCGGCCACACCGACCTCATCGGCCACGTGAGGGCGTCAGGTCGTCTCGCCGTGACGTCAGGCAACGTGTTCACGTTCCAATCAGTCCAACTGAAGGGTGGGGTCGAGGCGCTCGGCCCGGCGACAGCGGGCGAGCACGACACCGCCGTCGAGTTGACACGTCGCCTCATCAGTCGGATCGCGCAGGTCGAGAATCTGCCCACGACGATGTACGACCGTCGGATCCCTCCTGCGTTCGTCACGTGCACGATCCGAGTGGACAGCATTTTCGATCAAACGCCGGGGCCGATGGCCGGCCTCCCACTCACAGACGGATCCCAGTGAGTGCCCCGCTGACGATCGACGACCTGCGGCGTTGTGTCGAGGGCCGGATCCCGCCGATCATCGCCACGGCGAGTGCATCCGGTGAGCCCAACGTGGTGTTCATCTCGTCGGTCAACGTCGTCGATTCGGAGCGAATCGCGTTGTCCAACCAGTTCATGGGCAAGACGGCGCTCAACCTCTCCGAGAACCCGCGGGCGTCGCTTGTGCTCACCGATCCGCAATCGGGAAGCGAATACCGCTTGTCGATTGTGTACGAGCGCACCGAGCGCCGAGGTCCGGTGTTCGACCGCCTGAGGACCGAGGTCGACGAGATTGCCACGTCGACGGGAACGAGCGGCGTGTTCCGGCTCCGTTCGGCCGACATCTACCGCATCGAGCACATCGAGGTCATCAATGACTTCGATGTGCTCGAGGACGAGCGCCATCGCTTCGAACGCGGTCCGCTCGCTGATCGACTGTCCGGGATCGGCGAGCTGACCAGGAGATTGTCGCGATGCGGTGATCTCGACACGATGGTCGATGTCGCAGTGCGCGGACTCGACGAGTTGCTCGGCTACGAACGATCGGTGGTCATGCTCGTCGACGAGACGGGTCAGGCGCTGTACACGATCGCCAGCCACGGATTTCCCGCCGAGGGCGTCGGGTCCGAGATGGTGTTCGGCGTGGGTGCTGCCGGGGTGGCCGCCGAACGCAATCGCCCGGTCCGGCTCGGCGGCGTGCACGCGACCAACGCATACGCGTTGAGCGTCGGCAGGGGGTTCAGCGGCAGCGACCGCGAGATCGCAGTGCCGACGAGCAGCGATACCCGAAGCCGCCTCGCTGTTCCGGCAGTGTCGCGTGGGGAAGTGCGCGGCGTAGTGGTCGTCGAGAGCCCGGCTGCGGTGGCGTTCGACGACAGCGACGAGACGCTGGTCGGCGTGATCGCGGCGATCCTCGCCGAGATGGTCGCCCTCGACCGGCCCGCCGACGACGACCCGCGCACGGTGCCATCGAGTCCGCCGATCGTGGTCCGACCTCCCACGACAACCGACGCGCCATCCGAAGCCACACACGTCCGGCACTTCGCGTCGGACGGCAGCGTCTTCCTCGACGGCGAGTACCTGATCCGGGGTGTGGCGGGCCGGATCCTCTGGTCTCTGGTCCAGCGCAATGCCCACGCTGGCCAGGTCGAGTTCACCACAAAGGAGATTCGGCTCGACAAGTCGCTCGAATTGCCCGGCATCCGTGACAACCTCGACACGCGGATCATCATGCTGAAGCGCCGATTGGAGGAGCGCCGCGCACCGATCCAGATCGTCAAGACCGGACTCGGGCGAATC
>DASQFE010000090.1:0-6560 GCA_035633295.1 Ilumatobacteraceae bacterium
CAGCATGTGCTCGGGCATGCCCTTCGCGTACTCACTCACCTCGGTGATCGAGACGTAGCTGTCGACGATGTCGATGCCGGCGTGTTGCAGCGCCGTCTGCAGAGTGCGCAAGGTGCGCCAATCGGCACACAGCGCCATGAACGCAACATCGGCTTTGTGACCGAGCATCGCCGCCGTGATCACCTGACAGTCGTCGGCCTCAGCAGCCTTGATCGCGGCGACCACGGCCTCACGATCGAGTGATGGATTCGGCTTGCCGAACAAATGGACGACGGCCAGACCAGCTTCCATGCGCATGCCCTCAGGCTATGCGCATGGAAGCCGAACGGGGATCAGAAGTCCATGTCTCCGCCACCCATCGGCATGCCGGCGGACTTCTCCGGCTTGTCGACGATGACCACTTCGGTCGTCAGGAAGAGCGCCGCGATCGACGCTGCGTTCTGCAGGGCCGAGCGGGTGACCTTGGCGGCGTCGATGACACCGGCCTTCACGAGGTCTTCGTATTCGCCGGTCGCCGCGTTGTAGCCCTCGTTGCCCGACATCTCGAGCACCTTTGCGATCACGACGCCACCGTTGGTGCCGGCGTTCTCGGCGATCTGCCTGATGGGGCCTTCGAGCGACGTGGCAACGAGGTGGGCACCTGTTGCTTCGTCGCCTTCGAGGGTGTTGGCGACTGCGTGAACCGCAGCCTGGGCACGAAGCAGCGTGACGCCGCCACCGGCGACGACACCTTCTTCGATGGCAGCCTTGGTGGTCGAGACCGCGTCTTCGATGCGGTGCTTCTTCTCCTTCAGCTCGACCTCGGTTGCCGCACCGACCTTGAGCACCGCAACGCCGCCCGTCAGCTTGGCGAGGCGCTCTTGGAGCTTCTCACGGTCATAGTCGGAGTCGGTGTTCTCGATCTCAGCCTTGATCTGGTTGATCCGGCCTTTGATGTCGTCTTCGGCGCCCGCACCTTCGACGATGGTGGTCTCGTCCTTGGTGATGATCACGCGCTTGGCCTGGCCGAGCAGGTCGAGCGTGACGGTTTCGAGCTTGAGCCCGACCTCCTCGCTGATGACCTGAGCGCCGGTGATGGTCGCCATGTCCTGCAGCATCGCCTTGCGGCGCTCGCCGAAGCCAGGAGCCTTCACCGCAGCCGACTTGAAGGTGCCTCGGATCTTGTTGACCACGATGGTCGCGAGTGCTTCACCTTCGACGTCCTCGGCGATGATCACGAGCGGGCGTCCCGTCTGCATGATCTTTTCGAGAATCGGGACGAGGTCGCGGATCGTGGAGATCTTCGACGACACGAACAGCAGGTACGGGTCGTCGAACGACGCCTCCATGCGCTCGGTGTCGGTGACCATGTACGGCGACAGGTAGCCCTTGTCGAAGCGCATCCCCTCGACGAGATCCATCTCCATGCCGAAGGTCTGGCCTTCCTCGACGGTGATGACGCCGTCCTTGCCGACCTTGTCGATCGCCTCGGCGATCATCGCACCAATCTCGGGATCGGCCGACGAGATACCGGCGACCTGAGCGATCTGTGAGGTCGAGTCGATCTCGATCGACATCTCCTTGATCGACTCGATCGCGGCAGCGACTCCGGCCTCGATGCCCCTCTTGAGGCCCATCGGGTTGGCGCCGGCGGCGAGGTTGCGCAATCCGCCGCGGACCATCGTCCAGGCAAGCACGGTGGCGGTGGTGGTGCCGTCACCGGCAACGTCGTCGGTCTTCTTGGCGACTTCCTTGACCAGCTCGGCGCCGATGCGCTCCAACGGGTCGGAGAGTTCGATGTCCTTTGCGATCGAAACGCCGTCGTTCGTGATGGTGGGGGCGCCCCACTTCTTGTCGAGCACAACGTTGCGACCTTTGGGGCCGAGCGTGACGCGCACGGCGTCGGCCAACTGGTTCATGCCAGCTTCGAGTGCTCGGCGAGCCTCGGAGTCGAATGCGATCATCTTCGCCATCTTGTGTGTCCTCCGTTGGACGTGGTCGATGTGTCGTTGCAGCGCCGGAAGACCCGGTCGATGCCGGTTAGCACTCTACGACGGCGACTGCTAATCCCGCAACCAGCCCGCCCAGCCCCCACCCCAACCAATCAACTCGGTTTGCGTGACACTTTGGTTGGCCCGTCCCAACCGAACTGCAACGCAAACCGCTCTCACGCTCAATCGTCGGCGCGGAGGCCGTGGCGGCCGGCACCGTCGGCGAAACGCTGCGCGCCCGCTCGAGTCTCACCGGAGGCGATGGTCGCCCGCCCGAGGCGTGTCTCGTTCCAGAGCGCATCGCCCAGATCGAGCGACCACTGGTCGTAGCTCGACCGACGATCGGAGCGCAGGCAGATCTGCGGCAGCGCCGCGATTTCGCCGGCCAGTTCGATCGCGGCGCCGAGGGCCTTCGCGTGCTCGACCACCCGATTGGCCAGGCCGATCCGTTCTGCCTCGACGCCGTCGACGCCCCGTCCAGTGAGCATCAGATCGAGCGCCCGCGAGTGCCCGATCAGCCGGGTGAGTCGGATGGTGCCACCGTCGACGAGCGGCACGCCCCATCGCCGGCAGTACACGCCGAACGTGGCATCGACGGCGGCAACGCGGAGGTCGGCCCAACAAGCGAGTTCGAGTCCACCGGCAACGGCGTGTCCTTCGATTGCTGCGATCACCGGCTTGGCGAGCAGGAGGCGGGTCGGCCCCATCGGCCCGAGCGACCCGACGATCTCCTCGGGAGCGTCATCGTTGACGGAGTTGCCCCGGCCGGCGGAGATCGCTTTGAGGTCGGCCCCGGCACAGAAGGTCCCGTTGCTGCCGGTGAGCACCGCGACTGCAACCGAGTCGTCGGCGTCGAAGTCGACGAACACGTCGTACAGCAGTTGCGCCGTTGGCCCGTCGACGGCGTTGCGCACCTCCGGGCGATCGATGGTGACCACCCGCACCTCGCCGACATCCTCCACACGCACTGCCATCCGCTCAGCCTGCCAGACCGACCACCATCACCCACTCAACTACTCGTTTGCGTTGCATTTCCATTGGGACGGCCCAACCGAAGTGTCACGCAAACCGATTTTCTTTGGGGGTCAGCCGCCGGCGACAGCGGGGATGATCGACACGGTGATCCCGTCGGCGACCTCGGTGTCGAGGCCCTCGAGGTACCGCACGTCATCGTCGTCAACGAAGATGTTCACGAACTTGCGCAGCGCCCCATCTTCATCGACGAGACGGTCGGCAAGGCCGGGATGGGCTGCTTCGAGGGCGGCAACCACATCGCTGAGTGTGCCCGGTTCGACGGACACCTGCTTGTCGCCGCCGGTCAGGGGGCGCATGGTGGTGGGGATACGAACGGTCACGGCCATGCGGGCGATGCTACCGGCGCAATTCCCGAGTCAGGTGGTCGACAATCGAGCTCTCGCCACCGCAAGCGACCAGTAGCGTCGGTGCTGTGTCCGCCCGCCGTCAGATCCGACGAGTCGTCGCTGCACCGGACAAGTTCAAAGGAACGGCGAGTGCCCGCGACGTCGCGGCGGCGATCGGCCACGCATGCTGGGAACTCGGCATCGACTGCGTTGAAGTGCCCATGGCCGACGGTGGCGACGGCTTGCTCGACGCGCTCGGCGGGGCAAACCGCACCTCGATCGTCACCGGCCCGCTCGGCGATCCGGTCGCGGCCGGTTGGCGCCTCTCGAAAGGTACGGCCGTCATCGAGATGGCCCGCGCCAGCGGCCTCACCCTGGTGGGCGGCGCGATGGGCAACGCCCCGATGGACGCCACCACCACGGGCACCGGCGAACTGATCGATCTCGCACTCGACGCCGGAGCGCGGCGCATCGTCGTCGGCCTCGGCGGATCGGCCACCACCGACGGAGGTTTCGGGGCTATTCGGGCGATCACCGCAATCGCCAGGCTGAAGCGCGTCGAACTCCTCGTGGCGTGCGACGTCACCACCACATTCACCGACGCCGCAACCGTGTTCGGCCCGCAGAAGGGTGCGTCACCGGCTCAGGTCGAAATGCTCACCCGACGCCTCGAACGACTCGTGCAGATGTTCGGCGACGACTTCGACGCCGATGTCAGCTCGATCCCCGGCGGCGGCGCAGCGGGCGGCCTCGGGGGAGCGCTCGCAGCGCTCGGCGGCAAATTGCTGCCCGGCTTCGAGTTGGTCGCGGACGAGCTCGACCTCTATGACCATCTGGAGGGCGCCGACCTCGTGATCACCGGGGAGGGCCAACTCGACGCAACGAGCTTCGCCGGCAAGGTCGTCGGCGGTGTTGGCGCGATCGCCACCGAGATGGGTGTTGCGGCCCTTGCGGTGGTGGGATCAGTCGCAACAGGCACCGACGTCCACGATCTCGAGGTGCTGTCGCTCGTCGACCTCGTCGGCGAGGACCTCGCACTCCGCGAGCCGAAACAAGCGATCGAGCGGGCGGTCGCCGACTGGATCACAGCCAGCCGGTGACGGCCAGCCGGTGACAACTCAACCGGTGGTAGTGGCGGTGATGGTGGTGCCTGTGGCGCCGGCTACCGGTGGCGCTGTGCCGGTCGGCGCGGCTGTGGGGTCGAGCTGCACCAGCGTCTTGTCGGCCTGCGCGCTTCCGAGCATGACCACAACGCCGGCGTCTCCCAGGGTCTCACCCTCGACGGGTGGCGGTGTTGGCACGGTCTCGACCACCAGGCCACCCATCACCTGAGCGACCGATGTTGCGACCGACTGCGCGGCGGCATTGCTCGGGTCGTAGTAGACCACCGACTGCTCCAGCGCCGAGGTGGCATTGGTGGGCTCGGCCATCGTGAAGCCCGCTCCCGCCAGTTCGGCCGACATGCGCCCGGCCGAACCCGGCACGCCACTTGCGTTGGCGACAACGACGGTTGCTCCCTGTGTCACGAGCGGCGGCACCGTGCTGCTCGTGACGGCGGGAATCGTGCTCGCGACGGTGGAGGCCACACTGGTCTCGGTCGGCGAACTCCCGTCGGAGCTGCTGCTGTCGTTGGTGATGTTCCTGAGGATCAAGAAGCCGGCGACCACCGCCACCACCGCGAGCACGATGCTGAGTGTGGAACCCATCGGTGAGCCGCCAACACCCTGACGGGACGATCGGCGGGGAGGTGTCGGAGCGCCCTGGGTCGGTGCGTTGGGATCTTCGTTGGTCATGCGTGCGCTCCCTCTCCTGCCCCGGTGGACGCAATCCCGTCGAGCCGAGCCTTACGGGCCCGAAGACGGAGCCGCTTGAGTCGACGCACCACGAGCGGGTCGTGATCCATCGCCGCGGGGTCGTCGAGCACCCTGGTCAATTCCGCATGGTAATCCTCCGGCGAACACTGAAAACGCGCCCGGATGATCTGGTCGCGCGGTTCGTCGTGGTTCCACCACGCCCGTTCGAAATCGAGCATGGCGGCGGAGCGTTCATCGAGCATCACTGCACAGGTTGGCCGCTACGAGGGTCGGAATACAAGCACCCTGTCGTCAGGGCGGAGATTCAGGCGCTGCGACTACGGCTTTCAGACCACCGGAACGAGCGGCTTCGCCAAGCCCAGACGCTTCTCGGGCGTGTCGATGTAGCCGGGCAGCACAGCGGCCATGTTGGCGGTGGCCAAGCGGTACTGGAGAATGTCGGCGAGCACCGACCGGTAGTCGACGGTGACGCGCAGGGCATTGCCGTCGATGTTCGGCGCCGCGAGTCCCGGCCATTGGCCGTACATGCCGCCGGTGATCCCGCCGCCCATCACGAACATCGTGCTCGCACGACCGTGGTCGACGCCGAAGCCGCCGTTCTCCCGGAAGGTCCGACCGAACTCGGTCATCAACACCACCGTCACCCGATTGATGTTGTCGCCCAGGTCCTGAGCGAATGCCGCAAGCACTACAGCCAGCGCACTGAGGTTCTGGGCCTGGCGACCGTTCAGCGGATCGCCGAAGCCTTCGTGGAGATCCCAACCGAAGTTCGCTTCGGTTGCAACCGCCTCGAGGCCGACATCGCCGCGGATCAATTCGGCCACGTCGCCGAGCACGCGACCGAGGCCTTGGCCACGTCCGGTGGACGGGTACACTGCACCGTTGGCCGGCGGTGACTTCGGCGCGTTGTTGACGACGTCGAGCGCAACGAGCGCCTCGTGCGCACGCTGATTGACGACCTTGGAGGCGTCGACCGCATGCAAGTCTTGCAGTGCGGCGCGAACGGCGGCTCCGCTGCCTGCGGTGTTCTTGTACCCCTCGACGCGGAACGTGTCGGTGTTGTTCAGGGTGACCGAAACCGACGACCCGGACAGACTCCGTTGACCGTTCGGCAGCGACACCGCTCGCAAGCCGCCCGGAACCGACGGGGTGTTGTCGAGGTGACGGGCGAGCCAACCCGAACCAACCGCTCCGTTGTCAAGGCCCTCATCCATCTTGCGTTGGACAGCAAAGTGGCTGCGATCGCCGTTCGGGAAGCCGGTGGTCGGGAGCAGCGCGAGTCGACCGGCGTTGAACACGCCCATCAGCGGCGCCATCACCGGATTCAGCCCGAAGTTCTCGTGGATCGGCAGCAGGGTGGCGGGATTGACGTTGATGGTCGGACGGGCCGCTGCGAGGAAGCTGGCTCCACCGTC
>DASQFE010000091.1:0-3804 GCA_035633295.1 Ilumatobacteraceae bacterium
AGACTTCAGTTGACGGGCGGCGTCTCGACGATGGCGCGGAGGTGGGGCCAGGCAGATGCGAAGCCGAAGTGCAGTGGGAGGAGCTCCACCTGATCGGGTGGGAACCAGTCGACCTCATCGGTCTCGAAGTTGAGCGACGAACCGAACAGCGTGTCGACTTCGACCACGATGGTCGTGTACTTCCAGTCGGTCGCCGGCTCGAACACGTACTGGCCGAGCAGCCGGGGAACACCTGGTGGTGATCCGACCTCTTCGGTGGCTTCGCGCAGCGCCCCCTCGAACGCTGTCTCGCCGAGGTCGAGCGCACCGCCGGCACACGACCAGTTGCCACCTTCATGGGCCATCGCCGATCGCTTCTGCAGCATCACGAGCGGTGAACCGTGCATGTCGTGCACCACGAACACCACGCCCGCCGCGCCGTAGACGCCCCAGCGGACATGTCCGTCGCTGCATCGCATGAACCCGTCACCTGTGCGTCGTTCCACCACGCCCCCAACCCTGCCCGATCTGCGACCACTTCGCCAATGGGAAGCATTCGCGTGCTTGCACGGTTGGCTCCCCTCGTGAGCATTGAACAGACCGCTGAAGCGTTCGACCTGATCGTCGTGGGGAGTGGATCGGGGAACTCGATCCCGGCGTACCTCGACGACTGGCGCATCGCCATCGTTGAACGTGACGTGTTCGGCGGTACGTGCCTGAATCGCGGATGCATCCCATCGAAGATGTTCGTGTATCCCGCCGATGTGGCCGTGGCGTCGGCTGCCTCGGCGAAGCTGGGAATCGACACGCAGTTCAACGGGGCGGATTGGTCGGCGATCCGAGACCGTGTGTTCGGGCGCATCGATCCGATCGCACAGGCCGGCCGCAATTACCGAGCGGACGGGACGCCGAACGTGACGCTCATCGAAGGCACCGCCGACTTCGTTGATGCGCTCACCCTCGACGTAGAGGGCCGTCGGATCACGGCTCCGCACATTCTGCTCGCGGCCGGTGCACGCCCGGTTGTCCCGCCGATCACTGGGTTGATGGAGACGGGGTTTCACACGTCCGACTCCATCATGCGACTGCCGGAACTCCCCAAGCGACTCGGCATCATCGGCGGGGGGTTCATTGCGGTCGAGATGGGCCATGTGTTCTCGGGGCTGGGTTCGCACGTGACGCTCTTCAATCGGTCGAACACCCTGCTGCGCGAGTTCGACCGAGACGTTTCGGCGCGGTTCACCGAGGTCTTCGGGCAACGGGTCGACCTCATGCTGGGTCATGTGCCGACGAAGGTCGAGCGGGTGGCCGACGGCATCAAGATCACGTCGGCGGTCGGTGAGTCGGTGGTTGACGAACTGCTGGTGGCCACCGGCCGCGAACCGAACAGCGACCTCCTCAATGTCGATGCTGCTGGCATCAATTGCCACCATCACGGCACCGTTGCCGTCGACGACACGATGGCCACGAATGTGCCTGGAATCTGGGCGATTGGCGACGTCGCCAACAACTATCAGCTCAAGCATCTTGCGAACGCCGAAGCGGCAGTGGCGTTCTGGAACATCGCCCATCCCGACGACATCCGCCACCAGAGCTACAAGGCGGTTCCGAGTGCGGTGTTCTCCAACCCACAGGTCGCCACGGTCGGTCTCACCGAACAGGAGGCCGAGCGCCAGGGTCGTTCGTTCCGGGTGGGGCGACGCGATTATGCAGGTACGGCGTACGGCTGGGCGATGGCCGACGACACCGGATTCGCCAAGGTGCTCGTCGACAGCGAAACCGGATTGATCATCGGCGCCCACGTGATCGGGCCGCAGGCGTCGTCGATCATCCAGCCGCTGATCCAGGCCATGCAGTTCGACCAGCGAGCCGACGACGTGGCACGAGAGGTGTTCTACATCCACCCGGCGCTGACCGAAGTGATCGAGAACGCGCTGCTCGACGCGCTCGACTGATCACTATCGTCGGCTCGATGGCCGACGTCTTCACTGCGGAGGAGGTCGCTGCCGCTCGTTCGGTGACACCGGGTTGTGCACCTGGCAGCGTGATTCACCTGAACCATGCGGGGTCGTCGCTCCCGCCACAGGTGGTGCTCGACGCGCAAATGTGCCACTTGGAGGCCGAAGCCACACTCGGCGGCTACGAAGCCGCGGCACTCGCCGACGATCGGTGCGACAAGGTCTACGGGTCGATCGCCTGTCTGATCGGCGCCGATCCGTTGGAGATCGCCAGGATGGAACACGCCACTGCAGCCTGGAACGCGGCGTTCTGGTCGGTGCCGATGTCGCCGGGGCAACACATCGTCGTGCACGATCACGAGTACGGCGCCAACATCGTTGCGTTCCTCGCCGCCGCTGAGCGCCGCGAGGTGATCATCGATCGGGTGCCGTGCGATCGGTCGGGGCAGATCGACGTCGACGCAGTGGCCGACCGACTCGAACATCACGATGTGGCGCTCGTCTCGCTCACCCACGTCCCGACCAACGGCGGGCTGGTGAATCCGGCCGCTGACATCGGAGTGCTCACCCGTGCCGCCGGCGTGCCGTTCCTCCTCGATGCGTGTCAGTCGGTCGGCCAGTTGCGCATCGACGTCGAGGAGATCGGCTGCGACCTGCTGTCGGTCACGGGGCGCAAGTACCTGCGAGGTCCTCGCGGCACCGGCTTTCTGTATGTCCGTTCGTCGGTGCTCGATCGGCTCGTACCGTCTCAGCCCGATCATCACGGCGCCGACCTCGTTGCAGGAGACCGCTTTGAGTGGGTCGAGGGCGCGCGTCGATTCGAGTACTGGGAGCACAGCGTCGCATCGTGGCTCGGTCTCGGGGCCGCGGTGGACCACGCGCTCGGGTGGGGTATCGACTGCATCGAGGCGACGGTCGCTGCCCGAGCGGAACAGCTGCGCTCGATGCTGGTCGACGCCGGCTTCACGGTGTACGACGAGGGTCTCGAACGGTGCGGCATCGTCACGACGGCATCGGTGACCGAACCGTCGGCCCTGCTCCAGGCGCGGCTCGCCGAGCATCGCGTCAACGCGACGACCACGACGGCCACCTCGTCACGCTGGGACGTCGATCGTCGCAACCTTCCGGAACTGCTGCGCCTGTCGGTGCACTACACGACGACCGACGACGAACTCGAGCGTGCAGTCGGTGTGCTGATCCGAGGTCGCTGACGAGTTCGGATGGAATCACGTTTACAGTTCACATATGGGAGTACCGACGAAGAACTGGGCCGGCAATCAGCGATGCGTTCCGGCGCACGTGCATCAGCCTCGATTTGCCGACGAGGTCGCGACGATCGTTCGCACGGCGGCTGCCGCCGGCGAGCGCGTCAAGGTCATCGGTGGAGGTCACTCGTTCACCGACGTCGCCATGACCGATGGTCACCTCCTGTCGCTCGATGCAATGAACCAGCTTCTTGCGGTGCACGGCAACGACGTGACGGTGCAGGCTGGCATCAGGCTCCGCGATCTCAATGAGCAGTTGTACGAGCGTGGTCTGGCACTACCGAACCTCGGCGACATCAACGTGCAGTCGATCGCCGGGGCCACGTCGACTGCTACGCACGGCACCGGAGTCGGGTTCGGCAATCTGGCGACCACGATCGTCGGGCTCGAGATCGTCACCGGTGACGGGACGATCCTGCGCGCCGACGAGGAGCATGAGCCCGAGCTGCTTCGTGTTGCCCGGGTGGGTCTCGGTGCGTTCGGCATCCTCACCGAGGTGACGCTGCGGTGCGTCCCCGCATTCAACCTGCGTGCGGTGGAGACCATCGAGCCGCTCGCCGACGTGCTGGCCGACTTCGGCAACGTGATGCGCTCGACCGACC
>DASQFE010000092.1:0-6434 GCA_035633295.1 Ilumatobacteraceae bacterium
CGTCGAGATCGGGACGGGCGACAGCAAGACCGGTGGCGATCGCCGGGGCGCGGCCGTGGATGGAGTGCATCCCGTAGGTGTTCATGTAGTACGGGAACCGGCTGGAGCACCCGATGCCCGAGATGAACACCGTGTTCTCCGGGGCGATGCCGAGTTCGGGCATCAGCGTTTGGACGGCCAGCAGGATGCCGTAGTCGCCACAACCCGGGCACCAGCGCACCTCCTGGTCGCTCGTCCAGTCCTTCTTCGTCGTGACGGCGACCTGTGTGGTGCTCATGAGTTCGCTCCGATCGTGCTGGTGATCGACGCAAGGGCCTCGTCGATGGCGGCCATGATCTCTCGGGCCTTGAAGGGGAGGCCCTGCATCTTGGTGAGTGCCTTGGCGTCGACGAGGTACTTGCCGCGGATGAGTTGCGTGAGCTGGCCCATGTTGAGCTCGGGGACGATCACTCGCTGGTATCGGTGCAGGATGTCGCCGAGGTCGGAGGGCAGCGGGTTGAGGTGCATGATGTGCGCCGACGCCACCTTCTTGCCGGCGCGGCGCGTCTGCTGGACAGCGGCGTCGATCGCCGCCCACGTGGAGCCCCAGCCGAGGACGAGCACGTCGGCATCGATGTCGCCGTTGATTGCTGTGGGTGGGATGTCCATGGCGATGCGAGCGATCTTCTCGGCGCGCAGGTGGACCATCTTCTCGTGGTTCTCGGGGGTGTAGTCGATGTTGCCGGTGCCATCGGCCTTCTCGAGGCCACCGACTCGGTGCATCAGGCCGGGCGTGCCCGGGATCGCCCAGGGCCGGGCGAGCGTGGTCTCGTCGCGAAGGTATGGCCAGAAGACCTCGTTGCCCTCCTCGTCGACGTGGTTCGGCTCCGTCGTGAACGGTACGGAGATGTCGGGCAACGACTCGATCGACGGCAGTTTCCACGACTCGGAGCCGTTGGCCAGGTAGCCGTCGGACAGCAGGATCACCGGCGTGCGGTACTTGAGGGCGATGCGGATCGCCTCGATGGCGGCGTGGAAGCACTGCGCCGGGGTGTAGGCAGCCACGATCGGGAGCGGTGCCTCGCCGTGGCGGCCGTAGAGCGCGATGTTGAGGTCGGAGGCCTCGGTCTTGGTCGGCAGCCCGGTTGACGGCCCGCCGCGTTGGATGTCGACGATCAAGAGCGGCAGTTCGATCGACACCGCCAGTGAGGTGGTCTCGCTCTTGAGGGCAACGCCGGGACCGCTCGTGGTGGTGACGCCGAGGTGGCCGGCAAAGGCTGCCCCGAGCGCCATTCCGATGGCGGCGATCTCGTCTTCGGCCTGCACAGTGCGGATCCCGAAGTGCTTGTGCTTGGACAGCTCGTGGAGGATGTCGCTGGCCGGTGTGATCGGGTACGACCCGAGCGTGATCGGCAGCTTGGCGAGTTGGCCGGCGGCGACGATTCCCCAGGCGAGCGCGGTGTTGCCGGTGATGCTCGTGTACTCGCCGGCGGGGAGTTCGGCGGGACGAACCTCGTAGCGATGGCCAACGGCTTCGGTGGTTTCGCCGAAGTTGAAGCCGGCGAGAAACGACGCCTTGTTGGCGGCCGCGACCTGCTCGTTGGTGCCGAACTTCTCGGTGATCCACTCGATGGTCGGGTCGATCGGCCGGGTGAACATGAACGACACGAGCCCGAGCGCAAAGAAGTTCTTGGATCGTTCGGCGTCGCGCGGCTTGACGCCGAGTGGTGCGCAGACCTCCTTGGTGAGGCTGGTCATCGGGACGCGAAGGACCCGGTAGTTCGCCAAGGTCTCGTCGTCGAGCGGGTTGGTTTTGTAGCCGGCCTTTTCGAGGTTGCGTTCGTCGAATGAATCCTCGTTCACGATCACCGTGCCGCCCGGTTCCAATCGGTGGAGATCAGCCATCAATGCGGCCGGGTTCATCGCCACGAGCACGCTCGGTTCGTCACCCGGCGTGGTGATCTTGTGGTTGGCGATGTTCACCTGGAACGCCGACACGCCGTTGACGGTGCCGGCTGGCGCCCGGATCTCCGCCGGGAAGTCAGGCAGGGTCGACAGGTCGTTGCCGAACGCTGCGCTCACCGAGGTGAAGCGGTCACCCGTGAGCTGCATCCCGTCGCCGGAGTCGCCGGCGAAGCGCACGATGAGATGGTCGAGTACATGATCGTCCTCGGTGCCCGAGCGGTCGATCGTGTCCGTCATGTTGTGTCCCCCCAAGGGATTCGGTGCCCCGGCGCCGTTGCCGAGCGCATCCGTCATCAACCGTAGCGGTGAAGCCGGCCGCAAGTCGGGACGGCCGTAGCAAAATGACCAACTCCTTGCATCAGGGGTCAGACCCCTTTTGCAAGACCAGGTGCGCGAGGATCTCGTGATGTTGCGTCGAGTGTTGGCTGGAGTGCTGGGTTGTGCGCTGGCAGTGGGACTGTCGGCGTGCAGCAGTTCGAACGAGCCGGATGGTCCGCCGGGGCTTGAACGCATCGATGGGCCTGCTCAGGTTGATCCGTCGTTCGACCCGTTCGCCACAACCCCGCCGACGGTGATCGACGCCGAAGGCTGACAGGCTCGCGGGTAGGGTCGACGGTCGACATGGCGACGCTCCGATTCAGCTTCGGCACCATGGGCTCGGGCAAGAGCACCGTGGCGCTGCAGATCCATCACAACCTCTCGAACCGCCAGCTCTTCGGGCTGTTGCTCACCACGCTCGACCGCGAAGGCCGCCAGGTCACGAGCCGTCTCGGCGTGGCCGCTCCTGCGATCGAAGTGGCGTCCGATCTCGATCTGCACGCACTGGCAGTACGGCACTGGCCGATTCACTACATGGTCTGCGACGAGGTGCAGTTCTACACCGTTGAACAGTGCGATCAGTTGGCTCGCGTGGTCGATGAACTCGACATCGACGTGTTCGCCTTCGGTCTGCTGACCGACTTCCGAGGGTATCTGTTCGACGGGACACAGCGAATGCTGGAGATCGCCGACGAACACGTTCCGCTCCAGGTGGAGGCTCGCTGCTGGTGCGGTGCCCGTGCGACGCACAATGCACGCGTCGTCAACGGCGACGTTGTGTACGAGGGCGACACGGTGGTCGTCGGCGACACCAATGAGCCCGACGCGCCACTGTTCGGCGACTCCGTGCGCTACGAGCTGCTCTGCCGCCTGCACTTTCGCAGCGGCGACCTCGGCGCCTGACCGGTCTTTCCGGACCCGACCCCAACAGACCGGCCCGGGCTTTCCGGACCCGACCCCAACAGACCCGATGTCACCAGGTGGCGATGGTGGTGTTCCGATGGATCTCGCGATCCTTGGTGATCAGCGAAGCACCATCGGCATGGGCGTCGGCAACGATCATTCGGTCGAACGGGTCGCGGGTCCAGGTCAGTGGGGCTGCCGCCTGGACCACGGTTGCCATCGGTGCGCCCGACAGCCGGAGTCCGACGCGGTTGGCGAGGTCGCCGATGATGTCGGCGCCGGTCACCGACAGCCTCCCGATCTCGTGCAGGAAGGTCAGCTCGAGCTGGACCATCGGCGACACGATCAGCTCCTCCGCTTCGAGCGCTTCGACCGCGCCGTCGCTGAGTCGTTCGATCTCGCCGGTGTAGAGCCACACGACAACGTGTGTGTCGAGGCGGATCACGGCCTCCACTCGTCCGACCAGTCGAGATGCACGAAGTCCTCACTGTCGCCAACAACAGCATCGGGCCGTCGTACGAGCGCACCCAGACGTGATGGCGGCTCGTCGGCGATGATGCGCAGGCGTCGTCCGTTGCGTTCGATCTCGACCGGTTCGCCGGTGGCCAGGATCTGATCGAGCACTCGATAGATGTCTTGCCGCAGCTTGGAGGCGGTGAGGATCACGGGGAAGAGACTAGCGCGTACGTACGGGAGTGAGACGTACGTACGCTCAGTTCACACCCTGGCTCCGTTAGGCCTCGTTGCGGTATGCGTCGGTGAGGAGGTCGCGGAGGGCCTCGTCGAGGTCGTCGGGAGTCGCGACGTTCGCGGTGTGCCAGAACTTGCTGCCGTACGAGATGACCTTGCGGGTGATCGTTCGGTGGGTCGCCTGTCGGTTCAGAGCGAACGACACGGCCACCCAGTGCTGCATGGGCCGCAACTCGGCGAACTTGCGGGGGTTCTTCAGGAAGATGCCGACGGACACGACGTCGGCGTGGACGGGTCCGAGCGATTGCACGTGTTGCATCACGGCCTCGAACACCGGTCGCTCGTGGTCGGGTCCGGTTTCGAAGTACTCCTCGACGGTGAGGCCAGGGGCGCAGTCGTGGCCTTGGCCGCTCCGACCGAACAGCCGCCCGCAGTCGGGGCACGTCCAGCCGGCCCTTCCGCCCACCGCAGTGTCATCCGCCATGGCGGCCCCTCCCCCCGTCGTCGCTTCCCGCACTCTAGAACGTGCCCCGACCACCGAACAGCACCGAAGTGAGCTATAGGATGACCAGATGACCAGGCAAATGACCGCTACGGAGGTGAAGGCGAAGATCCTGTCACTCCTCGACGAAGTGTCGAATGGCGAGGAGATCGAGATCACCAAGCACGGCCGCACCGTGGCCCGTCTGGTCCCAGCGACCGGCTCGGCGCCGTTGAAGGGGCGCTTCCAGGGCGTGGCCATGTCGAATGCCGATGACGACGAACTGTTCAGCACCGGGGAAGTGTGGGACCACGCGTGACGACCCTGCTCCTCGACACTCATGTACTGCACTGGTGGGCGAGTGAACCAGACCGGTTGAGCGCACCCGCAACCCGGGCGATCGAGGCGGCCGGTGAACTCGCCGTGTCGGCGATCTCGTGGTACGAACTCGCCTGGTTGGCTCGCCACGACCGGATCATCGTTGCCATTCCGGTCCGCTCATGGCTCGATGGGCTCGCGGCCGATGTGCGCACGGTCCCGATCACGCCGCCGATCGCAGCAACGGCCGTTGAACTTCCTGAAGCGTTCCCGGGCGACCCCGCCGATCGGATGATCTACGCCACCGCCGTCGAACGAGGGTGGCAACTCGTCACCAAGGACCGACGCCTGCGCAACCATCGTTACCCCCGCCCCATCACCATCTGGTGACGAGTGTCGCGGTACGCGTCTCGCGGGTCGCCCGTCTGGAAGCGCCGGTTCAGGCGACGGATCGGTCGGCGGTACGACAGATCAGTGCCAGCCCGGCGGCGAGGGAGACACCGCCCAGACGCAGAAAGACGCCCTCGAAATCGCTCGGTCCGGTGTCGTCACGCAGGAGAATGCTGACGATCGACACGACGCCGATCACGCCGAACGTGATGGCGATGGCGGCGACGCCGCTCAGCAGCGCACTCAGCCACGGATCTCGGTCGCGTCCGGCGAGCCAAGTTGTGAGCGCCGCGACGAATGCTGCGGGCGCGAGCACCACCAGGTTCGGCGGCAGCACGAGGAAGCTCAGGACTTCGATGCGCTGATCCCACACGGTGGCGAAGGGCTGCGCTCCAACGTCGCGCACGCGTCCCAACTGGAACGCAATGAACCCGATCGAACCGCCGAGCAGGAGCCAGCCGGCGATCGTCAGGTTGCGGACGAGGGCGGCTCGAGAGTCGGGCGTCGGCGCCGGGTCAGTCCCAGGCACACTGCATCCGCTTGATGCCGTTGATGAACGCGCTCTGGAGATAGGCCGGCTCGCCCGTGATTCGCAGCGACGGGAGCCGGGTCTGAATGACCTCGAACATCACGGTCATCTCCCGACGGGCGAGATTCGCTCCGAGGCAGAAGTGTGGACCGCCCGCACCGAACCCGATCTGGGCAGGGTTCGGCGGGCGGGTCACGTCGAACGTGTACGGGTTGTCGAACACCCGCTCGTCACGGTTGCCCGAGTTGTAGAACATCACGACCTTCTCACCCGCCTTGATTGCCTGACCGCCCAGTTCGGTGTCCTCGGTGGCGGTTCGACGGAAATGGATCACCGGGGTGCCCCAGCGGACGATCTCCTCGACGGCGTTCTTCGAGTGGGCGCCGAAGTCGTTGTAGAGCAACTCGCGCTGGTGTGGGAAATCGGTGAAGGCCTTCAGGCCGTGGCTGATCGCATTGCGGGTGGTCTCGTTGCCGGCGACGACGAGCAGGATGAAGAACGATCCGAACTCCTGAGGAGTCAGCTGTTCGCCGTCGACCTCGGCGGCCATCATCACCGAGGTGATGTCGTCCTGCGGGTTCGCCTTGCGATCCTCACCGAGTGCCTGGGCGTACATGAACATCTCGAGTGCGTGGCCCATGAATTCCTCGTACGAGGTCCCGAAGTCGGGGTCGCCGCCGCCGAGGATGGTGTTGGTCCACTTGAAGATCCTTGCGTAGTCCTCCGACGGGATGCCCATCATGTCGCAGATGATCTCCAACGGCAGCGCAGCCGCGACGTGCTCGACGAAGTCGCAGGTCTTGTCGGGGAAGTCGGCCAGCAGTCGGTCGATGATCTGATTGGCCTTCGTCTTCACGACGT
>DASQFE010000093.1:0-4384 GCA_035633295.1 Ilumatobacteraceae bacterium
TGGCCATGGGGCAGCGACGACCCGAACCATGGCCCGACGCCGCGCCGTTTCGCCCGTCACGCCGACGGACGGATCGAAGCCTTCGACGTCGAACCCGTCCCTGCCAGCTGACCGCCATTGCCGTTTTCCGGGTTTGCGTTGCAGAACGGTTGGGACGGGGCAACCGAACTGTCACGCAAACGGCAATGGGCGGGGTGGTGGTGAGCGGACGGCGGCTGATCTGAGCTCGAGCGCCCGTGTCACCGCCGCCGTCGCCACATCGGAGGTCACGGTGAGATGACCCATCTTGCGACCCGGCCGAGCATGGCTCTTGCCGTAGAGATGCAACTTGGCGTGCGGATCGTCGAACACGATCGACCAGTCGGGCTCACCGGTCTCCCACAGGTCGCCGAGCAGGTTGACCATCGCCACCGACCGAGCTGTCATCGCCGTGCTTCCAAGTCCAAGCCCGCACACCGCACGCACCTGCTGCTCGTACTGGCTCGTCACGCAGGCATCGAGCGTCCAATGCCCGCTGTTGTGCGGTCGTGGTGCGAGCTCGTTCACGAGCAATTCACCACCGACGACGAACAGCTCCACCGCCAGCACACCGACGTAGCCGAGCGCATCGGCGATCGCCATCCCGAGACCGACCGCTCGGTCGGCGAGCTTGGTCGGCACATCTGCTGGCACCACGGTGAGGTCGAGGATCCCATCGACGTGGTGGTTCTCGGCCACGGGCCACGCCTCGACACGACCATCGGCAGTGCGAGCAACGAGCACGCTCAGTTCGATCTCGAGGTCGAGACGCTGCTCGACGACACATGGAACGCCACCGAGCTCGGCCCAGGCGGTGAACGTCTCGGCGACCCCACGCACACTGCGTTGGCCCTTACCGTCGTAGCCCAAGCGCGCCGTCTTCACGATGGCGCCGTCGACCACGAGCGCATCGTCGACGTGCTGGCGATCGTCGACCAACGTGGCGAAGGGTCCCACGCTGAATCCGTTCTCCAACAGGAACGATTTCTCGGCGATGCGGTCCTGTGCGATCGCAACCGCTTCGGGGGGCGGCGCGACGACCACACCGCCAGCGAGCTGGTCGAGTGCGTACGACGGGGGGTTCTCGAACTCGGTCGTCACGACATCGCACTCGAACATCAATCGCTGCAGGGCGACTGGATCGTCATACTGGGCAACCAGATGGTCGTTGGCGACCATGCCTGCCGGCGCCGACGGGTCCGGGTCGAGCACCATCGTGCGGTAGCCCATGGCCGTGGCGGCCATCACGGCATAGCGGCCGAGCTGTCCGCCGCCGAGCACACCGATCGTGGCGGGCGGTGTGATCGGTTGCAGACTCATGGGCATCAACCGTTGTTGTCGGGCGGGAGCGTGGACGAAGCCGCTTCGTCTCGACGACGCGCCCGGTACGCATCGAGGGCCATGCACAACGCGGCGTCATCGACAGCCAGCAGCGCGACTGCGAAGAGCGCGGCGTTGGTCGCACCGGCGTCGCCGATGGCGAATGTCGCCACCGGAACACCTGCGGGCATCTGCACGATCGAGTACAACGAGTCGAGTCCGGAGAGCTGACGTGACGACACCGGCACGCCGAGCACCGGCACGGTCGTCTTGGCAGCGAGCATCCCCGGGAGGTGCGCCGCTCCGCCCGCTCCGGCGATGATCGCTCGCAGCCCACGATCACGAGCGGCCTCGGCGTAGGCGAACATCTCGTCGGGCATCCGATGAGCGCTCAATACCTGCACCTCGTGCGCAACACCGAAGCTCTCGAGCACCTCCACAGCTTTCGCCATCGTGGGCCAGTCACTCGACGATCCCATGACGACCCCGACGATGGGCGCTACAGCAGACACGCCTGCAGCGTACGCGCCTACGCCGCCCAGCCTGACGTTCCCGGAACCGGCGAGTCCGAGGCTCAGCCGAGGATTTCGTGCAACGCGTCCGCGGCCCGCGCAACGTCGGCAGGAGACGTGTAGTGCACGAACGAAAGCCGCACGACCCCACGGTCCGGGTCGATGCCGACACCGTCGAGCATCCGAGCGGCGTAGTAGTGACCCGAGCTCGTCTGGATCCCCCGCTCGACGAGTTTGTGAGCAACGACCTGCGGATCTTCGGCGAGCGGGCTGAAGGCAATAGTGGGACACCGGTGCCCGGCGGTGGCGTCGAGTGTCGCCGGCCCGATGAGGCGAACATCGTCGCGGTCGGCGAGTACGTCGAGCAGCATCGGCGTCAGCGAGTCCTCGTGCTCACGCCAGAGCGCCGAAACCGCGGCCGTCGCCGTGCGAAGACTGTCGGTGTCGGCGCCGCCGTGGTGGCGATGCAGCGCCTCGACGTAGTCGAGCACAGCGCCCGCCGACGCCACCTGGGCGTGATCGGGGCCAGCCGGGTTGAGGCGTTTGTCGGCGACGCTGTCGTTGAAGAAGTGGCTCTGATTCGGCAGCTCGGCCATCAGGCCCGCGCGTACCACCATCAGACCCTGATGGACCGAGTACGTCTTGTACAGGCTGAACAGGTAGATGTCGGCACCGAGAGCAGCGACATCGGGGAGGCTGTGCGGGGCAAAGGAGACGCCATCGACGATGACGCGAGCACCGACCGCATGGGCCAGCGTGCTGATGCGGGTGACATCGTTCTCCTTGCCGACGATGTTGGAGGCGTGGGGTACCGTCACGAGCCCGGTTCGCTCGCTCAGCAACGACTCGAACACCTCGATGTCGAGCATCCCGGTGGCCGGATCGGTCCGCCACTCCTTGATCGTGCAACCGACACGCTCGGCGGCTCGGCGAACCGCACCGGTGTTGGCCTCATGGTCCTGGTTGGTGACGATCACCTCGTTGCCCGGCTCCAACACGGCCCCGAAGGCATGGGCCAGTACATAGGTGTTGGCCGACGTCGATGGACCGAAGACCACCTCACGGGGGTCCACTCCGAGCGCTTCGGCCCATCTCACCCGTGATCGATCCATCAGGGCGCCCGCCTGTGCCGACGACTCGAACTCGCTGTACGGCTGCACCTTCAGATCGGTGTAGAAGCTGGTCATCGAGTCGATCGTCTGGCGGCAGGCGAACGAGCCGCCGGCATTCTCGAAGAACGACCGGCCGTCGTTGATGGGGCGGGAGAAGGCGGGGAAGTTGGAGCGGACGAAGTCGAGGTCGAGCACAGGGCCACGGTAGTGGCAGCGGCTTCGACCAAGATGGGGCCGTGACCTCTCCGACCCACTCGACGATCGACGACCTGACCACGCCGGCGCTCCTTGTCGACATTCCAACGTTCGACCGCAACCTGGCAGCGATGGATGCACTGCTCCCCGGCGCGAAGCTGCGTCCGCACGTCAAGGCGTTCAAGTCGACCCAGATGGCCAAGCGCCTCGATGACGATGGACACCACAGCTTCTGCGCGGCGACACCGCGAGAGATCGAAGGACTCGTGGCCGCCGGGCTCACCGACGACCTCCTCCTTGCCAATGAGACGCTCGACGCCGCCCGCCTGGGTGTGCTCGCCGATCAAGCGAACATCACCGTGGCGATCGACTCCGACGCAACACTCGACGCGGCAGTTCGAGGCGGTGTCCGCTCGGTGCTGGTCGACATCGATGTGGGTCTGCCGCGCTGCGGATGTGACGTCGAGGAGTCTGGTCGCCTCGCCGACCGGGCCCGCTCCGCCGGCCTCGAGGTACGTGGTGTGATGGGCTACGAGGGCCACCTCATGATGATTCACGACCGCGATGCCAAACGCGAGAAGGTCGAAGCGGCCATGGCGATCTTGTTGCAGGCGCACGAGATGGTGGGCGGCGACATCGTGTCGGGCGGGGGCACCGGCACATTCGATCTCAACACATGGTGTACCGAGATCCAGGCCGGGTCGTACATGCTGATGGACACCCAGTACGACGAACTCGAGTCGCCGTTCGAGAAGGCGTTGGCCGTGCTGGCCACCGTCGTGTCGATCAGCTCGAAGGGTTGGATCATCGCCGACGCCGGGCTGAAGGCGTTCGGCATGGACCACGGCAACCCGTCGTGGGACGAGGGCGACGTGTTCTTCTGCTCCGACGAACACATCACTCTGCTGCCCCGAGAGCTCAGCGACTGGAAGGTCGGCGACCGCGTCCGCATCTGGCCGGCGCACGTCGACCCGACGGTCGCACGTCATGAATCGTTTTGGATGGTCGACGGCGACCGTGTCCACGACCAGTGGCCCATCGACCTGCGCCACTGGTGACGTACACGATGTGTCTGACGCATCGTGGACGTCACATCGAGCGGGCGGCGTTGTCGAACCTCGTGTACTGGCCGAGGAAGACGAGCCGCTTGGTACCGATCGGGCCCGAGCGATGCTTCGAGACGATCACCTCGGCCGAGCCCTTGTCGGGCGACTCGGGGTTGTAGAC
>DASQFE010000094.1:0-2366 GCA_035633295.1 Ilumatobacteraceae bacterium
AGGCGGCACCGCAGTTTCCCGATGGAAGCAACAACCACAACAATGGCAGCGCCGTCATCGCAGTGATCGCCAACGGCCACACGATCAAGAGCCCGGTGCGACGCCGTATCCAAAGGCCGACCAGGGCTGTGACGCCGACCATGACGATGGAGAACGTCCAGCCTCCAACGGTGTTCGGCGATTCATGGAGCGGATCGCACAGATCGCCCGCAGCGGTGAACGCTCTCGACAACACCCACAAGGAGAAGAGCAGAATGAGGAAGGCAACGGCGGCGTGCAAGGCCGCGGCGAGGACCGCCGAGCCAGGAGATGCGTCACGAGAACCCTGCTCCGACTTGCTCGCGAGTGTCATGTCGCGGCTGCGGTCAACGCTTGCACTTGCGGCTGTCGGCTGATGGCCCCATGTAGCGGACAGTACCGCATGCTCGACCGGTCGACCGGTCGACGATCTGGACGTGTTTGCTCGGCTGCGCCGAGATCGCGCCCCTAAACCACTGCAGACCGCAGCCGACAGTCCGGCGAGCAGGAAGGGCGAAACCGGTCACCGCTGCTCGGGAAAGTGCAGTGCTCGGCTTGGGCCGAACTCGCACACGAACGTTGCGCGGTGCGACGCGTCACGGCGTTCGCGTTATGTGCGGCGCCCTTGGCCTCAAGGGGTCATCGCGACAGCTCCTGTGTGATGGGGTTGGAGATGGGTCGGGTTGGTCGTCCGAGGATTCCTCGTTCGGTCCTGATCGCCGAGTTCGGTCAGACGCAGATGTCCCGGCCGGCCGAGCCGCTGCGGGCGCACACATTGCCGACGAGGATCACCGTCGATCTCCAGCCGATCGGGCCGCTTTCGTCGAACTGCTCGTCGAGCCACACGTAGAACACCGCCCCGGCTACCGAGTCGTCTCCGCCAAGGTCGACCTGAGCGACGATCAGTGGCAACCCGCCCGGCTCGAGGTCGACGATGCGCTGGTTCAACGGGAACTCGGGGTCGGTGGCGAGCGTGCCGAGCGTGGCCAACAGTTCGTCGGCGAATGCATCGACGGTCGGCTGCGTGGGGATGGCGATGATCGGGTCCCACCAGTACTGCTGGAAGCCCGGCTGGGTCGACTCGGGCCAGGTCGACCAGATGTCCACCGGCACGATCGGCAACGACAGCGATGTCTCGATGCCCGTGCCGGAGTCCGTGATGGCCCAGGTGCCGTTCTCACGTAGAGCAGTCCAGATCGATCCATCGGGCGAACCGGCCTGGGTGAGCACCGACCCGGTCGTGAAGGCCGCCTTGTCGCCGATACATCCGAGGCCCATGACGATGCTGGAAGTATCCACGGCCTGGAGGAGTTGAGTTGCCGAGTCGATCGAGCACCCGCTGCTCGGCGCCATTGCCTCGAGCGCTCGCGCCGACGTGATCAGGCCCTGGTCGTCGACGGCGATCTCGTACGGCGTCGACGGCAATGCGATCTCGCCCTGGGCTCGAGGGTCGATCAGCGCGAGCGCACTGTCGAGTTCGAGACCATGGATGAAACCGCACGCCTCCTTCCACCCGGTGCGGTCGGGCAGGAGCAGGATGCTGCACGTCGTGATGTCCTGCACCGGCGCGGTGAACGCCAGCGCCCGCGGCAGGCCATCGATCGGCGCACCGAGGCCGAGGTCGGCGCCGTCGGGTAGGTAGGGCGTCGGCAGGGTGAAGTACGACGCTTCGGTGTCACCGAACGCGCCAGCGGGCATCGTCAGCCCCATCACGCCGGTGTCGTTGCAGACCACCAGTTCGATGATGTCGCCGTCGGGGATGCGTGGGGCCAGGTCATCCCAGCGGCAGTTCGACGCGAAGTTGCCCGTGTCGACGGTGGCCGTCAGGTCGGTGAGGGGATCGGCCGACCCGGACGTGATCAACACGGGACCGTCGAGGTCAGCGACGAAGACCCGCTGTTCGAGGTGGTCGAGGTCCTCGTCGCCCAGTGGGCAGCCCGTGGCGCTCCCGGCGGCAGTGGTGACCGTGATGCAGCCGGCGTCGACCAGGACCGACGCCCCGCTCGCTCCGGGGCCGGCGGTCGTCGGGACCGGCGTGGTGGTCGGCTCGATGCTGGTGGCAGGGATCGGAGTGCTGGTGGACGTCGGTTCGGTCACCGGTGTGACGGTCGGCGTCCCGTTGTCGTCGGCTCGAATGGCGATCACGCCGATGATTGCTGCAGCGGCGAGGCCGGCGCCGATCAGCGTCGGCCACCACGACTTCCGTGCGGGCGTCGGCTCGACCGCACGCTCATTCATTCGTTCCAGTGCTTGTCGGGAGGCGATGACATCGGGCGCTTCTCGGCGCAGCCGCTTCCCGGCGTCGCTGAGAGCAGCGTCGATCGGATCGTTGATGTCGTTCGTGTCGT
>DASQFE010000095.1:0-3076 GCA_035633295.1 Ilumatobacteraceae bacterium
TCAGCGCCGTGTGACGGCAACGGGTCACCGAAGGGCACGTCCGCTCCGGTGCGCCGGTAGCCCGCGATCAGTCGGCGCCCGGCATCCCGGGCTTGATCCAGTGACCGGTCGAACATGACCATCGATTCGAGCGTAATCGCCCTCACGACGACCTGACGATTGTCAGCCCTGCCGCCTCCGCTCGATCGAACTCGTCGTCCACCAGCACGACCGGGAAACGAGCGCGGGCCAACAAGCTCGCCGCGATCGATGCCCGGTAGCCCGAGGCGCAGTGCACCCACAGCTCGCCGCCGGGAGCGTGATGGAAGTGTCATCTTGATCGCTGTAATCGTCCCGTCGTTCACGCAGCCGTAGGCGCTCGACCTCGAGATCCCGAGAAACTTGGCTGCCGCAGGAACCGAGCTCGTCGGCGGCAATTCGTCGAAACCGTTCAGCTTCCACGCCTGACGCGGTTCTCGCGTGAGACCATCCTCATCGGGCTGCTCACTGATGCTGTCGTCTGCGTTCATCGCCCTCCCCTCGTTCCGCCCGCGCGATGACGGGACCATGACGGCCGTTCCGATGAGCGGTCGATCAGCTACTCCCCGTTCGGCGCGGGGCCCTTCACTCGGTAAAGGCCGAACCGCTAGCTCCAACGAGACAAACCTTCTGGAGTTCGGACTGTCCGATGACCCGGCAGCAAGTCAGCAAGAGAGGTCGCCGACGACGACACGCACCCACGATCAACCCGGTGAGCCGCGCTTCGGAGAGCGGCCAAGCCAAAGCATGAAGCCCATCGTTGCGGCGGCCAACCAACGGATCAACGAGATCAAGGGATCGCACAAGCAGCGCCCCGGAGGACTGCGAGGTGCGGTTACGGTCGGCGGTTGAAGGATCGATCGGGATCGTCGCGACGGCGCGGAAGGGCCGCTCGCCAACGGGTACCAGGACGTTGTCCTCGTCCCGGTCCGGGCAAAGCTAGGGTCAAAACATGAGCATCGCAGACATTGGTCCCCGTCCCCAGGCGTTCAACCTGGAGACCGAGACGCTCGAGAATTCGAACTACCGCACCGTGGCCTGGAGCGGTGAATACCTGCAGGTCACCCTCATGTCGATTCCGGTCGGCGGCGACATCGGACTAGAGATGCACGGTGACACCGATCAACTCATTCGGCTCGACCGCGGCCGCGGCCGAGCCCAGATGGGGCCCGGCAAGGAAGAACTCACCTTCGACCAAGAGGTAACCGACGGCTGGTGCGTCATCGTTCCAGCCGGCAGTTGGCACAACATCACCAACATCGGCGACGAGCCGATGCAGGTCTACACCATCTACGCACCGCAGCACCACACGCCGGGCAAGGTGCACCAGACCAAGGCCATCGCCGCCACCGACACCGACGACGAACCCGCCGACTGGTCTAACCAACCAAGCCCGGTCGCAGACCAGCACGCCTAGCAGGGTGCTGAAAAACCTCTGATTGGTGGTCGCGTTCTGGGGCGGGATGGAAAGGAATGGGGGGATGCGTGGAACCTCGGACCGGTAGTTGTCGATGTTGTCGTCGTTGAGCACTGAGGATCTGATCCCAGCAGATCATCGGTGCCGCCGGAGATGCTGTTGAAGTCAACGGTGTTGATGGCGATGTACTCGATGCGTTCGGAGCGGGCGTTCTGCGAACAGTTGAACTACGACATGTTGTTCAAGTGGTTCCTCGATCTGCCGATCGATGCTGCGTCGTTTGATGCGTCGACGTTCTCGAAGAACCGTCAACGCCTGTTGGACCAGAACATCGCGGACGAGTTCTTTGCAGCCGTTGTGCGCCAGGCGAAGCTTCGCCGTTACATCTCGTCTGATCACTTCAGCGTCGATGGCACCTTGTTGGAAGCGTGGGCATCACACAACAGCTTCAAGCCGAAGGATTCCGAACCTGAAGAGCACGGCCCGAAGGGCCGCAACGCCGAGGTGCAGTGGCACGGGCAGAAACGGTCGAACGACACGCACGCGTCGACGACTGATCCTGACGCCCGGTTGTATCGCAAGTCGAACAACACCGCAGCACAGCTCTGCTACGCCGGGCACCTGTTGATTGAGCATCGCCGCGCTTTGATCGTCGACGCCGACCTCACCTTGGCGACCGGCTACGCCGAACGCGACTGCGCAACCGCAATGCTCAAACGGCTCCCCGACAGCGGGCGGCGACGAACCGTCGCGGGCGACAAGAACTACGACACCAAACAGTTCGTTACCGACGTGCGAGCTGTCGGGTTCACGCCGCACGTCGCGCAGAACACGACGAACCGAAGATCCGCGATCGACGGCCGAACGACTCGCCACGCCGGCTGCGACGTCTCCCAACGGATCCGCAAGCGAGTCGAGGAACCCTTCGGCTGGGTCAAGACCGTCGGGGGCCGGCCGCAAGCTCCGCTACATCGGCCCAAGAACGCCGACAACCACGATCATCGAAAACCGACACGGTCACCACCTCGACCAACTCCCACAGCCGAAGCCCGGATCGCTGGCCAACACCCTCAGACCCCGATTTTCAGCACCCTGTTAGTGCAAGGGTGTGTCCACAAGACAGGCTCAACCACCACCCAACTCGAACCGGCCCGATCAGAGCGCATGAGGCGGCTGCAGTTGCCCATTGATCAGGTCCCGGGCGGGGTGACGACGGGCTGGCGAAACCGGGCGGCGCAGCAACACCCGGAGTGGCCTGAGCGGGGGTCGCCAGCACGGTCGTGCGTGACCACGGCGTTGACAGTTCGATGTCAGACCGGCGCGACCAGATGGCACCACTCCTCCCCCAGCACGAGGTGCCTACGATTTCGCGTAGGCGCTGACCGTGCGGTGATGGAACTCAATCAGTCGCCGAAGATCTTCAAGGCGACGAGGTCGGCCGCACCTCGAGCCATGCCAGGCGTGACGTGGGAGTACAGGTCGAGGGTGATCGCTATCGACGAATGGCCGAGGCGCTCGGACACGATCTTGGAGTGCACGCCACCTTTCAGCGCGAGGGTCGCGTAGGTGTGCCGGACATCGTGGAGACGGATCCTCGGGACACCTGAGGCGGCGGCCACACGACCGAACTCCTTCGAAAAC
>DASQFE010000096.1:0-2120 GCA_035633295.1 Ilumatobacteraceae bacterium
CACCCTTCGTCGTGGGCGCTACGTGCATCCTCGCGTCGAGCCGGAGATCGCGTTTCTGATGGGAGCGCCACTCGCCGGCCGCGTCAGCGGTGCCGAGGCGATGGCCGCGGTCGCAGCCGTCGCTCCCGCCGCCGAGATCATTGACTCACGCTTCGAGAACTTCAAGTTCGCGCTGCCTGACGTGATCGCCGACAACTCGTCGTCGTCAGGCTTCGTCGTCGGTGGCTGGAACGACCCGAGGACTTCGATCGACAACCTCGCGATGGTGCTCGAGTGCAACGGCCGTCCCGTCGAGATCGGCTCGAGCGCTGCGATCCTCGGCGACCCGGTGCGTTCGCTGGTCGAGGCCAGTCGCATGGTGGCTGAGGCGGGCCTCACACTGCAGCCCGGCTGGATCGTGCTCGCCGGCGGCGCCACCGCCGCCCACCCACTGACCGTCGGCGACTCGATCCGAGTCGTCGTCGAAGACCTCGGTGCCGTGCAGTTCCACGTCGCCGACTGAGAGAAAGGCCACCGTATGACCACCCCCACGAAGGCCACCGCTGCGATCGTCGGCCCCGGCAACATCGGCACCGACCTGATGTACAAGCTGTTGCGTTCGCCGTACATCGAACCCCGTTGGATGATCGGTGTCGACCCCGACTCCGAGGGTCTCAAGCGGGCTGCGTCCGAAGGGCTCGAGGCCTCGGCCGAGGGCGTCGACTGGCTGCTCGCGCAGCCCGAATTGCCCGACATCGTGTTCGAGGCCACCTCGGCCTACGTCCACGTGCGCAACGCCCCGAAGTACCGCAACGCCGGCATTCGCGCCGTCGACCTCACCCCGGCAGCGCGGGGGCCGTTCGTCGTGCCGCCGGCCAACTTGCTCGAGCACATCGACGAGATGAACGTCAACATGGTCACCTGTGGCGGTCAGGCCACCATCCCGATGGTGTACGCCGTGTCCCGCGTCGTCCCTGTCGACTACGCCGAGATCGTCGCCACCGTGTCGTCGGCTTCGGCGGGGCCCGGTACCCGTCAGAACATCGACGAGTTCACCCGCACCACCTCCAAGGCCGTCGAGGTGATCGGCGGCGCCACCAGGGGCAAGGCGATCATCATCCTCAACCCGGCCGAACCACCGTTGATGATGCGCGACACCATCTACTGCTCGATCCCGCTCGACGCCGACACCGACGCCATCGAGGCATCGGTCCGCTCGGTCGCCGCCGAGGTCGCCACCTACGTACCCGGCTATCACCTCGTCGCCGACCCGCAATTCGACGTGCCGTTCGGGAACACTGGCACGGGCCGCGTTGCGATCTTCATCGAGGTCGAGGGTGCCGGCGACTTCCTGCCGCCCTACGCCGGCAACCTCGACATCATGACTGCCGCCGCCACCAAGGTCGGCAACGAGATCGCCCAACGCATTGCGACCAAGGAGACCGTGTGATGCCCTATTCCGACACTCTCGACGTCCGCGTCACCGACACGTGCCTGCGCGACGGCTCGCACGCCAAGCACCACCAGTTCACCGAGGACGAGGTGCGCTCGATCGTGCGCGGCCTCGACGATGCCGGCATGCCGGTGATCGAGGTCACCCACGGCGACGGCCTCGGCGGTTCGTCGTACAACTACGGATTCTCACTCGTCGACGAACAGGTCCTGATGAAGGCCGCCGTCGACGAGGCACGCAACGCGAAGATCGCCGCGTTGATGCTGCCCGGGTTGGGTGTCAAGGAGGACATCTCCGCTGCGCACGATCTGGGCGTGTCGGTGATCCGTATCGCCACGCACTGCACCGAAGCCGACATCTCCGAACAGCACTTCAAGATGGCGCGCGAACTCGGTCTCGAAACCGTCGGATTCCTCATGATGGCGCATACCGTCGGGCCCGATGTGCTCGCTGCGCAGGCACGGATCATGGCCGACGCCGGATGCGAGTGCGTGTACGTCGTCGACTCCGCCGGCGCGATGATCCTCGACGACGTCACCGACCGGGTATCGGCCGTCGTCGCCGAGTTGGGCGACGACGCCCAGGTCGGCTTCCACGGTCACGAGAACCTGTCGTTGTCGTTGGCCAACACGATTCTTGCGATCCGCGCGGGTGCCGTCCAGGTCGACGGTTCCACCCGTCGCTTCGG
>DASQFE010000097.1:0-6298 GCA_035633295.1 Ilumatobacteraceae bacterium
AACGGTGCCGGGAAGTCGACCACGGTGAAGATGCTGTGCACACTGCTCGGCATCACGTCGGGATCGGCGACCGTCGCCGGCTTCGACGTCGCCACACGGCCCAGTGACATCCGCCTGCGCATCGGCGTGGCGCTGCAGGACTACTCGATCGACGGCAAGCAGACCGGCCGGGAGATGCTGCAGCTCCAAGGTCGCCTCTACGGTTTGAGCAAGGCCGACATCGCCGCTCGGATGGATGCCGTGATCGGCCTCGTCGACATCGGCACCGCCATCGACGATCGAGTCGACTCGTACTCCGGCGGAATGAAGCGTCGACTCGACCTCGCGATGTCGTTGATCCATCGGCCGCAGATCCTGTTCCTCGATGAACCCACGACCGGTCTCGACCCGGCGAGTCGTTCCGCTGTGTGGGCCGAGGTGCGGCGGCTGAACAGCGAATTCGGCACCACGATCTTCCTGACGACGCAGTACCTGGAGGAAGCCGACGAGTTGGCCGACCGTGTCGGCATCATCTCCAATGGCCTCATCCAGGCCGAGGGCACTCCGACAGATCTCAAGCGCTCCATCGGTACCGACCTGATCGTGGCCGAAGTCGACGGCGACACGGCCGTCGCCGTCGAGGCGTTGCGGGCGATCGACGGAATCGACGACGTGGAGACGCACCACAACGAACTCACGCTGGCCACACCCAACGGTGCCGGTCTCATTGCCCAGGTCGCCGTGGCGCTCAACGGGTGCGGTGTGCCGGTGCGGTCGCTGACGCTGCGCACCCCGACACTCGACGACGTGTTCCTTCACGTCACGGGAACCCATCTCGCCGGCGACACCCCGGCGGACGACACCGCGCGCGATATCGAGCACGCACCGAGCCAGGAGGCCACACCATGAGCACGACATCGTCAGACATACGCGCCGGGACCACGTACGTTCCCTTGGCGGCCCGAGGGTCGATGTGGCACGACTTCTCGACCATTGCCCATCGAGCGATTCGTGGCGTGTTCCGCGAGCCCGAGTTCTTCATTCCAGCCCTCATCACGCCGGTGTTCTTCTTCATCGTTCAGGTGGGGGCACTGCAAGACTTCGCCGAGGGCAGCGGGACGGTCGTCGACTTCAAGGCGTTCCAGTTGCCGGTGGCGATCATCTTCGCCGTGACCGGTGTGTCACGGGCGAGCGCCCTGGTCACCGACATCCAGAGCGGATACTTCGACCGCCTGCTCCTCACCCCGATCCGCCGACCGATGCTCCTGCTCGGCCTGATGGCTGCCGACTTCGTCTCGGTCATCCTGCTGACGATCCCGGTACTGTTGCTGGGGCTCGTGCTCGGCGTGAGCTTCGAAACGGGGCTCATCGGCATGCTCGTGTTCCTGCTGTACGGCGCGATGTGGGGTCTCGCCTTCGCCGGCTTCCCATATGCCATCGCCCTCAAGACCGGGAATCCGGGAGCCGTGAACGCCAGCTTCATCTTGTTCTTCCCGTTCGCGTTCCTCACCACGACGTTCTTGCCGAAGGAGGCGCTCACGGGATGGCTCTCAACGGTGGCGACCTACAACCCGGTCACCTATGTACTTGCCGGTTTGCGCAGCGTCGTCAGCGAGGGATGGAAGGTCGACCTGCTGCTGCAGGGATTCGCCGCCTCATTCGCGTTGATGGTGGTCTCGTTCGGCTTGGCGAGCATGGCAATGCGGGGTCGCATCAATCGGGGCTGATCCCCCCAAATCACCGTTTGCGTAACGGTTTGGTTGGCCCGTCCCAACGGAACTGTCACGCAAACATGTTGGGGCCGGTGAACGCTGGTCGGCAAGACTCGCCCGGTGTCGGATGATCGCGCTGCGCTCGAGCCGGGTCGGCTGGGCGGGAACTACTTCAAGCTGTTCTGGGCGAGCACGATCTCGAACCTCGGCGACGGCATCGGCATCATCGCCTACCCGTGGCTGGCCTCGGCGATCACCCGCAACCCGCTGCTGATCGCCCTCGTCATCGTCGTCCAACGACTCCCCTGGCTCATCTTCAGCCTCCCGGCCGGGGTGATCACCGACCGGTACGACCGTCAGCGCCTGATGGTCACGTCCAACACGATCCGCACGGTCGTGACGGTCGCGATTGCGCTGATCGTGCTCGCACAGCAGGGCGCCCTGCCTGCCCCCGATGCGGTGAACGACGCGGCGACGGTCATCACGACCGACACCCTGCTGTACGTCCTCATCCTCGTGGCCACCCTGCTGCTCGGCGTCGGGGAGGTGCTCTACGACAACTCGGCGCAGACGTTCATGCCGTCGATCGTCCACACGGACAACCTCGAGAAGGCCAACGGACGGATGTGGAGCGCCGAGCTGGTCGCGAACACCTTCGCCGGGCCGCCGCTGGCCGGACTCCTGATCGCCGTCTCGTTCGCCCTGCCGTTCTTCGCCGACGCCGCGACGTTCGCCGTGTCGGCGATCCTGATCGCGTTCATCCATCCGTCCACGCGCCGACCCGCGGTCGCGGCGAGCCCACAGGAGCGCCCCTCGTGGACCGTCGAGCTCCGCGAAGGATTCCGGTGGCTCTGGAGTCACGACCTGCTGCGGACGCTCGCCCTCGTGCTGGGCACGTTGAACCTGCTCGACACGATGGCCACGGCGACGTTCGTGCTGTTCGGCCAGGAGGTACTCGGCACCTCGGCCACCCAGTTCGCCATCCTCGGCACGGGCGGCGCCGTCGGTGGGGTGCTTGGCGGATGGACCGCATCGAACGTGGTCAGGCGCATCGGCGTCGGCCCGTCGCTCGCCCTGACGCTCGTCGGCGGCGGCACCTGCTCGATCATCACCGGACTGATGAGTTCGTGGCCGCCAGTGTGGCTGTTCACGGCGGTGATGGTGTTCGTCGGAACCCTGTGGAACGTCATCACGGTGAGCTTCCGGCAGTCCGTGATCCCCGACGAACTGCTCGGACGGGTCAACAGCGTGTACCGCTTCTTCGCCTGGGGCATGATGCCGATCGGCGCCGCGCTCGGCGGGCTCATCGTGGTCGTCGTCGACACCTTCGCAACGCGCGAGGTCGCGCTGCGCGTGCCCTGGCTCGTCACCGGCGTGTGCACCCTGCTGGTGTTCGGAATCGCCGGCCCACGGCTGACGTCGGCAAAGTTTGCCGCGGCCCGCGCCGCCGCGCTCAACTGAACGCATGCACATCGACGAGGCACTCGAATTCATCCGCGACAAGCGCAACGGCATCCTGATCGCGTTGAAGTCCGACGGGCGTCCACAGTCGTCGAACATCGCGTACGCAGTCGGCGCCGACAACGTGATCCGAATCTCCGTGACCGACGGCCGCGCCAAGACTGCGAACCTGCGACGCGATCCTCGGGCCTCGCTGCACGTCAACCGCGACGACTTCTGGGCCTACGTCGTCATCGAGGCCGACGTCACGCTGATGCCAGTCGCCCGGTCGCCCCACGACGACACCGTCGATCAATTGGTCGAGTACTACCGCATGATCGTCGGCGAGCACGACGATTGGGAGGAGTACCGCCAGGCGATGGTCGACGACGGCCGCCTGCTGCTCGAACTACATCCCACCCACGCCTACGGCATGCTCGACCGCTAGCGCGCTGCCGTCTCAGGCGTTCTTGGGGAGCTCGGAGAAGGGGACGACCTTGTCCTGGTTCGGCTCCTTGGGCAGGCCGAGGACGCGCTCGCCGATGATGTTCTTCTGCACCTGATCGGTGCCGCCGTAGATCGGCGGGGCCTGCGCAAAGAGGGCCATCTCGGTGACGAAACCGAGGAACGGATTGCCCGTCGCGGCGTCGAGCACCTTGCGGCTGTCGGCGTCGTAGGCGTGGAGCATGCCTTGCGGACCGACGATGCGCAGGCCGAGGTCACGCTGCAAGCGCACCATGTCGCTCATCGACAGCTTGGCGATGTTGCCCATGCCGGCAATCTCCACGCCCTTGGCCTTGGCCGCCTTGACGCGCAGGTTGTTCATCCGACCGAGCTGGCTGAACGTGTACAGCCGCACGAGGTCCTGACGGATCGTCGGGTCGTTCGCCCTGCCGGCGCCCTGGGCCAGGTTGATCATGATCCTCGACGTGTCCCGGAACGCCGCGCCACCGCCGGCAGCCGGCTTGCCCGGATCGCGGACGTAGTCACCAGCACGAGTACCCAGCTGGCCTCCGACCGTTCCCGGGATCGCAGCGCTGGCCGAGCTGCTGCCGCCACCGGCTCCGAGGCCGGCGCGCTCGTGGGCGAGCGTGGTGTTGGCGACCGCCCAACCGTTGTTGAGTCCGCCGATCACGGCGTCGGTGGGCACCCGTGCCTCCGTCATGAAGACCTCGTTGAAGAGTGCGCGCCCGGTGAGTTCACGCAGCGGGCGAACGTCGACGCCTGGCTGATGCATGTCGATGGCGAAATAGGTGATGCCCTGATGTTTTGGCGCGTCGGAGTTGGTTCGAGCGATGAGCATGCCGAGATCGGCAATGTGGCCGCCCGAGGTCCAGACCTTCTGTCCGTTGACGATGTACTCGTCACCGTCGAGCATCGCCTTGGCCTGCAGGCCGGCGAGGTCGGATCCGGCGCCGGGCTCGCTGAACAGCTGGCACCATGCCTTCTGCCCCGTGACGATGTCGCGCACGTACTTCTCGATCTGTTCGGGGTTGCCGTGGGTGGCAATGGTCGGCGCGGCGAGGAGGAGGCCGAGCCCGCCGGGCGCTCCGAGTGCGCCGAAATCAGCGATCGCGTTCTGCACCAGAACGGCGTCGCCGCGCGAGAGGCCGCGACCGTAGGCAGTGGTCGGCAGGGTGGGCGCGGACCAGCCGGCGAGCCCGAGACGTTCCCACCACGCTGCGACGGTGAGATCCGGGTCCCAGTTCTCCTCGAGCCAAACTCGGATCTCATCGACCACGTCGCCGGCAGTGTCGCTCTCTCGTTCGATCGTTGTGTCAGTCATCGGGCTCAGCATCGCCGATCAGTGCCGGGTCACGCATCATCGAGCGATCACAACATCCCACCCCCGCCCCCGGACCCCCCCCCCGACCCCCGGACCCCCGGTTTGCGTTGCAGTTCTGTTGGACCGTCCCAATGGAACTGTCACGCAAACCGGGCTTTCAGAGAAGGTTGCATTGGTAACGATGTATCGCTACAGTAGCGATACATCGTTACCAATAGAGATACTCAGGAGTAGACACATGGCAGAGCCATTCGACACCACACAAACCTCACCAACTTCCGACTACACCGACGAGCGCCGAGGGCGCCGACGTCGAGGAGCACACATGCACTTCAACGACCACATCCACCACGCCGAGCACGACCGAGGCGGTCGGGACGGCGGACGTCACCGGGCCCGGCGAGGTGCCGTGCCGTTGGCAATCTTCACCTTGCTCGACGAGCGTCCGATGCACGGCTACGAGATCATCACCGAACTCGAAACCCGCAGCGACGGTCGCTGGCGACCGAGCCCCGGCTCGATCTACCCGACCCTCGACCGCCTCGAGGACAAGGGAGTGATCACCTCGACCGAGGTCGACGGCAAGCGTCAGTTCACCCTGACCGAGCGCGGCCGGCAGTTGCTCGCCGAGATCCAGGGCGCGCAGAGTGACGACGAGCCCGCCCCCTGGAACCAGTCGGGAACCGGCGGCCGAGGCGACCTGCGACGGCTGATGTCGGAGCTCGGCGGTCAGGTTCGCCAGGTTGCAAGGTTCGGCACGCCCGAGCAGCGCGACGCCGCAAACAAGGTCCTCGAGGAGACCAAGCGCAACCTCTACGCCATCCTCGCCACACCCCCCACCCCCGACGCCACCCCCGAATAGCAGTTTGCGTTGCATTTCCGTTGGCCCGTCCCAACAGAAGTGTCACGCAAACCGGAAGGGAAGGGGAAGAATGGCTGGCTGGGCTCAGCGGCGCATCGGGAGGGTGGTTCGCCACTCACCGTCGACGGCGTGGAGGGCGGCGGCGACAGCGGGCGCGGTGGGCACGAGGCCGATCTCGCCGACTCCCTTGATACCGAACGGTGATCGGGGCTGGGGCACCTCGACGAGTTGCACTTCGATCGCCGGCACGTCCTTGGCGCGCAGGATGCCGAGTGACCGCAGTGTCATGTTCGTCGGGAAGCCGGTCTCGGGATCGGTCGGGAAGTCTTCGGTCAGTGCGTAGCCCAGACCCATGTGCACGCTGCCCTCGATCTGGCCCTCCACGAGCGTCGGATTGACCGCTTTGCCCACGTCGTGGACAGCGACCACCTTCTCGATGTTGCCCGTCTCGGGATCGGCGATGACCATCTGCGCAGCGAAGCTGAACACGGCGTGGATCGTCGGGTTCTTCACCTTCGG
>DASQFE010000098.1:0-1586 GCA_035633295.1 Ilumatobacteraceae bacterium
CCCGCAGTGTCGAGCGGGCCCGTCTGCACGGCATCCGCCAGCAGGCCACCAAGACCGACGGCCGGGCGAACCTCAGCCTGTCGGACTACGTCGCGCCGGCCGACTCCGGGGTCGCCGACTGGGTCGGCGGGTTCGTCGTCACCGCCGGCCCGGAGGAGATCGCCATCGCCGAACGGTTCGAGGCCGACAACGACGACTACTCCTCGATTCTGCTCAAGGCGCTCGCCGACCGCATCGCAGAAGCGTTCGCCGAGCGGATGCACCAACGGGTCCGCACCGAACTCTGGGGTTACGCATCCGACGAGTCGTTCACGCCGACCGAGCTGCTGAAGGAGTCGTTCCAGGGCATCCGGCCGGCGCCGGGCTATCCGAGCCAGCCCGATCACACCGAGAAGGCGGCGCTGTTCTCGCTGCTCGATGCCAGCGCGGCGATCGGGGTCGAACTCACCGAGTCGTTCGCGATGTGGCCGGGCTCGTCGGTGTCGGGGCTCTACTTCGCCCACCCCGAGGCGAAGTACTTCGGCGTCGGCAAGATCAAGCGCGATCAGCTGGCCTCGTACGCCGAGCGCAAGGGCTGGACGATCGAAGAGGCCGAACGGCACCTCGCCCCCGTCCTCGACACCTGAGGCGTCAGCGGTGGGCAGACAGCGCGCGCGATGGGAAATCGCCGATGTGGTGGAGCTGGTGTCATACGATTCGCTGGACTGCGACAGCCCGTCGCCGTCGGGGACGAAACGAGGACTGACACTCATGAACGACAACGTACGAATTCCGATCGCCGAGGGGATCGGCACCGCCGTCCTTGTCATCGGCGGTCCGGGTACCGCGATCTTCGCCACCGGTGCGTTCGGGGGCATCAACGTCGGGGCGCTCGGCGCCTCGCTTGCGTTCGGGTTCAGCCTCTTGTGCATGGCCTACCTGATCGGCCGGATCTCCGGCTGCCACATCAACCCTGCGGTGACCATCGGCATGATCGTCGCCAAGAAGCTCGATGTTGCGAAGTCGGCGCCGTACTTCATCGGCCAATTCGTCGGCGGCATCGTCGGCGCCGGCATCATCGCCCTTGCCCTGAGCGGCACCGACGGGTTCTTGTCCACGGCCCAGGATGCCGGGTTCGCGTCGAACGGCTACGGCGAACACTCGCCCGGTGGCTTCGACCTGCTGTCGGTGGCGATCGTCGAGATCGTCGTGACGGCGGTGTTCGTGCTGATCGTGCTGGGCACGACGACGACCAAGGGCGTCCCGACCGGGTTCGGCCCGATCGCTGCCGGTCTCGGCCTCACGCTGGTGCACCTGATCTCGATCCCGGTGTCGAACACGTCGGTCAACCCGGCGCGCTCGCTGGCCACGGCGGTGTTCCAGGGCGACTGGGCGCTCGGCCAGGTGTGGGCATTCATCCTCTTCCCGGCGATCGGTGCGGTCCTCGCTGGCGCATTGTGGATGGTGATCGGCGAACCTGATTCGGACGACGGCGAAAGCCTCTGAGGCGACGACCGGCGGTGGTCGACGCGTTCGTGCCGATCACCGCCGGCCGTTCGAATCCGGGAGCCACATTTGGGTGGGTTTTCCCGGCCCCTGATAAGTTC
>DASQFE010000099.1:0-11369 GCA_035633295.1 Ilumatobacteraceae bacterium
CGCCGGGAGCGCCGAGCATCTCCCCCGGGTCCCAACCGTCGAGGTCGGTGGCGTCATAGAGCCGCTTGATCGGGATGCCAGAATCGGTCTGCGGCAGGTCGTTTGCGTCAGCCATGACGCCGATCGTATTGCAGGTGGCGCCGCTCCGCCTGATCCCGTCGGTCTGCACCCGTGCGATGAGTTTCAGAGCGACCCGTGCGCGCCGAGACTCATCGCCACCGATCAGGCAGCGGCGATGACGGCGATCTCCATGCGCCATTCGGGGCGGGCGAGGGCGGGCACGGTCACAAGGGTTGATGCGGCACGATGACCGTCGAGCGCTGCGTCACGGGCCGCCATCACCGGTGCAAGGTCCTCGCCGACCACGACGTAGGTCGTGACCGACACGATGTCGGCCGGCGACATCTCGGCGTCGCGGAGCATGGCGCCGATGTTCGACCACACGAGCGCCGCCTGGTCCGCAAGGTCCTCGGGGGTCGATCCATCGGGGGCGACCGGCACGACGCCCGAAGTGTGCAGCCACCGCGATGCACCCTCGGTTACGACGGCGTGGGCGTAGTTGGCAGCAGGTGGAGCGATGTCGTCGGGTCGGATCTCCATGGGTGACATTGTCGCACATCCCTCGACATGGTGAGATCATCTACATATGATGAGTGCGTGCCCACCTTGAAGATCACCTCGAGCGGACAGGTGTCGATCCCAGCCGACATCCGCCGTCGGTGGAACGTCGACCGCGTCCGCATGGTCGACCACGGCGATCACATCACCTTCGAGCCGATCCCCGACAACGTCTGGGAGGCATCCCGGGGACTGTTCGAGAACCGGACCGGGATCACCGTCGACGAACTCGTGGCCCAAGAGCGCCGGGACGAGGCCGAACGGGAGGAGCGCCGGTATGGCAGTGTTCGACGCCGCACCGCTGGTCGGGCTGCTCCTTGACGAGCCGGGTGCCGGCGACATCATCGATGCCTTGACGAGCGCCGATCACCTCGCCATCTCCGCCATCAATTACGCCGAAGTCATCGATCGGGTCGCACGAGTCGTCGGCGTGCCGCCACGTCAGGTGGTGAACGCGCTCGACGTGTGGATCGATGGCGGGTTGGTCGTCGTCCCAGTCACGGCATCGGCCGCGAGCCGAGCAGCGACACTCCGGGTGGCGCACTACCACCACCGAACAGCGGCCATCTCAATCGCGGACTGCTGTGCAATCGGCCTCGCGCTGGACCGCAATGAGCCCCTCGCAACAAGCGACCGCGAACTCGTGCGGCTCGCCCGACAGCTCGGCATCGAGGTGATCGCCCTGCCTGACTCTCGCGGACAGATGCCCGAGTAACGTTGCCGCATGGCCATCACCGAAGACGCGACCACCACCGCTCCCGGCATGATCGACGGCATCGAGCTGACTCCGAAGGTCGTCGGACTCGACGGGATCCCGACGTTCGACAATGTCGACGACGAGCGTCACTACCGCAAGACACATCTCGCGGGCGCGCTGCGCGTCTTCGGCAAGTTCGGCTTCGGCGAGGGCGTGGCCGGGCACATCACGGTTCGCGACCCGGAGTATCCCGACATGTTCTGGGTCAACCCGTTCGGCATGAGCTTCCGCCACATCCGACAGAGCGACCTGATCCTGGTCGACCATCAGGGCAACGTCGTGTACGGCACCAAGCCCGTGAACCGCGCGGCGTTCGTCATCCACGCCGCAGTGCATGCCGCCCGACCTGATGTGGTCGCCGCGGCCCACGCCCACTCGCCCTACGGCAAGTCGTTCAGCTCGCTCGGCATCCCGCTCGCGCCACTCACACAGGACGCCTGCATCTTCTACAACGACCACCACGTCATCTCCGAGCAGGGCGGCGCGGTCGTGTTCGACATCGAGGCCGGTCGTGAACTCGCGTCGAAGTTCCCCGACGGCAAGGCCGCGATCCACCAGAACCACGGCCTGTTCACCGTCGGCGAGACCGTCGACGAGGCCGCCTTCTGGTTCATCTCGATGGAGCGCTCGTGCCAGGCGCAGTTGATGGCGATGGCCGCCGGCAACCCGATCGAAATCCGCGACGAGTACGCCACCTACACCCAGCAGAACACCGGGTTCCACGCCGCCGGGTGGTTCAGCTTCCAGCCGCTGTGGGAAGAGATCGCCCACACCGATCCCGAACTGTTCGAGTAAGCCCTGTCCGGCGCCCCCGCCCCACTGGCGAGCGAGCGCTCGACGGGGCCGCTCACGCGTTGGTTGAACACCGCCCAGCCGGAGGCACTCTTCGTCCTGTCGGCCGTCGCCCAGTACCTGGGCGCAGTCATCGCGGTCGGCCTGTTCGACGAGGTCGAACCCCAAACTGTCGCGTGGTTCCGCGTCATCGGCGCGGCGGTTGCGGTGGTGGTGGCGTCGCGCGCGTGGCGCGAACGTTGGACGCGGTCCGAACTGCTCGCCGCTGCGCTCTTCGGCGTCGTTACCGCTCTGATGAACACGTTCTTCTATCTCGGCATCGCCCGCGTCGACCTCGGCATCGCCGTCACGATCGAATTCATCGGCCCGATCACCGTTGCCGCAGTTGCCACGCGCAACAGGCGAAACGCGCTGGCCCTGTTGTTCGCCATCGCCGGTGTCCTCGTTCTGGGTGGCACCGAGATCGACGGGAATGCCATCGGGCTGCTGTTCATCTTCCTCGCGTCGGTGATGTGGGCGGGCTACATCGTGATTGGATCACGAGTTGCACGACTCGACCGAGGCCTCTCAGGGCTCGGCGTCGGCCTCGCGATCGGTGCACTCGCCATCACCCCCATCGGGGCACCCGGCAGCCTCGACGTCTGGAGCTCGCCGCGCCTGCTGGCACTGTGCCTCCTCGTCGGCGTGTTCTCGAATGCAATCGGCTACGGCATCGACCAGTTCACCATGCGCCGCATCCCGGTGCGTCGGTTCTCGCTCCTGCTCGCCCTGCTCCCGGTCACCGCCGTGTTGATCGGATGGCTCGTCCTCGATCAACAACCGTCAGGCATCGAGTTCGTCGGAATCGCGCTGGTCGTCGTCGGCGTGATCGTGCAGGAACGCGAGGAACTCGCCCCGATCGAAGCCGAAATCCTCACCGAGCCCAGCTGAACCGTCACACCGTGCCGGGTCAAACGTGACGCTTCACTTTCCGCTGGACTCAAACGTCACGTTTGACCCGGCACCGTGTGACAGTCAGTGGCTCAAGCCGGGAGCGCAGAGACCGTCGAGTTCTTTGATCTCGATGCGGTCACGGTTGGCCCAGGTGACTTCGTTGGCGGGGTCGGGCTTCAGGTTGAAGACCCGGAACTCCATGTCGATCGTGTCGACCGTGAGGATGCGCCCGATCAACGGCTCGCCGAGACCGAGGATGACCTTGATCGTCTCGAGCGCCTGGATCGATCCGATGATGCCGGGCAGCACGCCGAGAACGCCGGCTTCAGCGCAGCTCGGGGCGAGTTCGGCGGGCGGCGGCTCGGGCACCATGTCGCGATACGTCGGGCCCTCTGTCGGGTGGAACACGCTGACCATGCCCTCGAACCGGAAGATCGAGCCGTGCACGACCGGGATGCCGAGCTTCACACTGGCATCGTTGAGGAGATAGCGGCTCGGGAAGTTGTCGGCGCCGTCGACGATCACGTCGTAGCCGGCGATGATGTCCATGATGTTCGATGCATCGAGCCGGGTGTCGTAGGTGACCACGTTGACGTCGGGGTTGAGCATCGTCAGCGTCTTCTTTGCCGAGTCGACCTTGCGGTCACCGATGCGGTCGATGTTGTGCAAGATCTGGCGCTGCAGATTCGACGAGTCGACCTCGTCCATGTCGACGATGCCGATCGTTCCGACGCCCGCTGCTGCGAGATAGAGCGCGGCCGGTGATCCGAGACCGCCGGCGCCGAGCATCAGCACCTTGGCCTCGAGCAGCTTGACCTGTCCGGCCGTGCCCACCTCGGGCAACAGCAGGTGGCGCTTGTAGCGATTGTTCTGTTCGGGCGTCAATGACGCCGGCTGCTTCCACGGACGACCTTCGTCCTTCCAGCGACCGAAGCCACCCTCAATCGATTCGACGTCGGTGAAGCCGAGCTGGGCGAGCGTCACCGCGGCAAACGCCGACCGCACACCACCGGCGCAGTAGACGACGACGGGCGCGCTCTTGTCGGCGATCCGGTTCTCGATCTGGGCTTCGAGATGTCCGCGCGGGATGTGGATGGCGCCGGGAAGAGCGCCCTCTTCGTACTCGTCGGGTTCGCGAACGTCGAGCACGATCGCACCGGCAGCGATGTGCGCCGCGGCGCCTTCGGGATCGACCTCGCGGATCTCGGACTTTGCAGCGGCGAGCAGGTCACGAAACGTTGCCATGGCCGAAAGCCTACCGACTAGGTCGGGATTCAACACCACCACGTCGACCGGGTCTCCCGATCTTCGGCGCGCTGTTTGCAAGCCGCAAGCTAGTCGGCAACAAGTGCCGGCAGGATCTCGCCGATCTGGCCGACCAGCAACCAGTCGGCATAACGATCCATTGCGGTCTCGGCGCCGTTGACGATCACGACGCTCGCGCCGCCGGCCTTCGCGCGCGGCACACAGTTGGCCGCGGGAAAGACGCTCAGGGTCGAGCCGATAGCGATCAACAGATCACACTCGTCGCTCACGCGCATCGCACGCTCGATCACCTCGGGCACGAGAGCCTGTCCAAAGCTGATGGTGTCGCTCTTGAGGATCCCGCCACACACCAGGCAGGGCGGGTCATCCTCCCCCGCCCGAACCCGTTCGAGCGCCTCAGCCATCGGCCGACGGTCCTGACAGTCCCAGCACCGAGTCCACCACACGGTGCCGTGCACCTCGATCACCCGTTCGGCGTTGTTGCCGGCCTTCTGGTGCAGGCCGTCGATGTTCTGCGTGACGACGGCATGCAGTTGCCCCCGACGTTCCAGGTCCACGATCGCTGCATGACCCCGGTTCGGCTCGGCCGTCCAGGCCGGCGTGTTCAGCCGGTTCTGCCATGCAGCGACACGAACCTCTGGATCGCCGAGGTAAAAGCGGATGTCCGATGCCTTCTCCGCGGCCGGGTTCTTCGTCCAGAGTCCATTGGGCCCCCGGAAGTCGGCGATGCCCGAGTCGGTCGAGATCCCGGCTCCCGTCAGCACCACGATCCGTTCCGAGCGCGCAACCGCATCAGCGGCAGCAGCGACGAGATCCATCGACATCTCGCCACTGTCGTCGTTGGAGCCGTGCCTCGCCAAGGCGGGCGGAGTTCGGAATGGGTCGGCTCACCGATAGGCTTCGGCCATCAAGCAACTTTCAAAGGAGATGTTGTAATGGGTCTTTTGGACATGATCAAGGGCGTACTCGGAGGCGAAACGGCGCAGAACCTGCTCGAATCGACCGGGCTGAGTGAGCACGTTGAGGGGTTCATCGGCGAGGGCGGCGCCGTCGCCGAGTCGATGGGCGTCGATGTCGGCCAGGTCACCGAGTCATTGGGCGTCGACGTGGGCCAGGTCACCGAATCGCTCCCCGGTGGCATCGGTGACGCCGTGCAGGACGTCACCGACGGCGTCGCCCCCTGACAGCGATGAGCGAAGGGCCAAGCCGGTATCCGGGCCGCTCGCTCATCGCTCACTCCATCAGTGCGTCGAGGGCCGCTGTGAAGACGTCGGTATGACGGTCGACGTCGGCCTCGTCATGGGCCGGCGACAGCAGCGCCATGTTGTGGAACGGTGTCATCAGGATCCCGCGGTTGAGCGCCCACAGGTGCATGAACGCGTCGAGCTGATCGTCGACGGCTGCGGCGGCATCGGCGCCATTGGCCGGGAGCGGACAGAACCAGTACTCGGCCCGACAGCCGAGCTGCTGCACCGACCATGGCACGTCGAACCGTTCGATCGCCTCGGCCACCCCATCGGTCCAGCGGGCGGCCAGCGGAACCATCCGGGCGTAGTCGGCCTCGAGCAGCGTCGTGGAGAGCGTCGCTCGAATCGCAGCCGTCGCCATGGCGCTGCCGGCCAGCGTGCCGCCCACTCCCCCGACGTCGGCATCGTGGCCGTGCAACGCGGGATCGAGGGCAATCGCGATCTCGTCGGTGACGCCATAGGTCGCCACCGGGAAGCCACCCCCGATCGGCTTGCCGATCACGACGATGTCAGGCTCCAGCCCCCACGCCTCGGTGCAGCCACCGGGCCCTGCCGAGATGGTGTGCGTCTCGTCGATGATCAGCAGTGCGCCGTGACGGCGAGTGATCGCACGGACCGCCTCGTGGTATCCGGCGTGCGGCAACACGATGCCGATATTGGTGAGCGCCGGCTCCATCAGCAGCGCGGCCACGTCGCCGTGAGCAAGCGCTGCATCGAGGGCGTCGAGATCGTTGAACGGCACCACCCTGGTGGTCGTGGCCGGATCAACCTGGGGGCCGATCGCTCCGGGTCGGCTGACGACCTCACCTCCGGGCCCCAGGATTGCAAGCGTCTCGTCGACCGTGCCGTGATAGCACCAGTCCATCACGGCGATCTTCGGTCGACCGGTCAGATGCCGAGCGAAGCGCAGCACGAAACGGTTCGCGTCGGTGGCCGATGTGGTGAGCTGCCACTTCGCCATTCCGAATCGCCGGGCGAGTTCGTCGGCAACCCAGGCGGCGTCCTCACTCGGCAGCATGGTGGTCGAGCGCCCAGCAATTGACGCCAACCCGATCGTGCCGTGGCCGGTCATCGCTCCGGTGTCGCCGAGACAGAAGTCGACGTACTCGATGCCATCGACGTCGATGAAGCGTGCTCCTGCGGCCTCGGCCACGTGGATCGCAAAAGCCCCGGGCCAGCGAGTCATCCACGGCATCGGAACGCCGGCCAACAGGTGTCGTCGACCCGATTCGGCGAGCTCGGCCGACCGTGGGTGCAGATCGACGAATCGTTGCTCCTCGGTGGACATCAACTCGCCAAGTGCACTCCGGTCGATCACGCTTCGAGACATCACGGCTCGACGGTAGCCTCGATCAGATGTCGGCTCAGGTGCTCAGCGAAGCGGCGCGTCGTCGTACGTTCGCGATCATCAGCCACCCTGACGCGGGCAAGACCACGCTCACCGAGAAGTTTCTGCTGTATGCAGGAGCCATCACGTCGGGCGGGGCCGTCAAGGCGCACGAGGGTCGCCGCGCCGCCACCTCCGACTGGATGGAGATGGAACAGAAGCGCGGCATCTCGATCACGTCGACGGCACTCAACTTCCCGTACCGCGATCACGAGCTGAACCTGCTCGACACGCCGGGCCACCGCGACTTCTCCGAGGACACCTACCGGGTGCTGTCGGCTGTCGACGCCGTCGTGATGGTGCTCGACTCGGCCAAGGGCATCGAGCCGCAAACACTCAAGCTGTTCGAGGTCTGCCGGTCGCGCAGTCTGCCGGTGATCACCTTCCTCAACAAGCTCGACCGGCCCGGCATGGAACCGCTCGAGTTGCTCGACCAGATCGAGGCGCAGATCGGTCTGCGCCCCACTCCGGCTACGTGGCCGGTCGGGTCGTTCGGCGACCTCCGCGGCGTCATCGATCGCCGGACGGATGTGTTCACCCGCTTCACCCGCACCGCTCGCGGTTCGCAGATTGCTCCGGAAGAGGATGTCCCCGCCGAGCGGGCCGCGGTCGAAGAGGGCGCTGCGTGGACGAAGAGCACCGAGGAAACCGAACTCCTGAGCGCAATGGAGGCCGATGTCGACATGACGTCGTTCCTCGCCGGCGAGTCGACCCCGGTGTTCGCCGGTTCGGCCCTCACCAACTTCGGGGTGCGCCATCTGCTCGACGCCATCGTCGATCTCGCCCCGGCGCCAACTGCGCGACTCGACATCGACGACAAGCCACGCCACCTCGACGAGCCGTGCTCGGCATTCGTGTTCAAGGTGCAGGCCAACATGGACCGCAACCACCGAGACCGGATCGCCTTCGCCCGCATCTGCTCGGGCAGGTTCGACCGCGGGATGGTGATGATGTGCGAGCGCACGTCCAAGCCGTTCGCCACGAAGTACGCATCGACGGTGTTCGGCGCCGAGCGCACCACCGTCGACGAGGCGTTCCCCGGCGATGTGGTCGGCCTCGTGAACGCCACCGGACTCAACATCGGCGACACGTTGTACGACGAGATGGGCTCGTCGGTTCAGTTTCCGGCCATTCCGGCATTCGCCCCCGAGGTGTTCGCCACGGCGCGGCCGGTCGACACCGGCAAGACCAAACAGTTCCGCAAGGGCCTCGAGCAACTCAACGAAGAGGGCGTCGTCCAGGTGCTCAAGGACCCCGACTGGGGCGACGCGTCACCGGTGCTCGCCGCTGTTGGCCAACTGCAGTTCGAGGTGTTCGCCAACCGCCTCGACATCGAGTTCAACGCTCCGATCGAGCTGTCGTCGGCGCCGTATCAGGCGATCCGCCTCACCGACTCCGAGTCGGCGAAGCTGCTACGCGAGAAGCCGGGGGTGCGCATTCTGGCTCGCTTCGACGGCCACCTCGTGGCGCTGTTCGAGAACAAGTACGCGCTCGCCCGCATCGAGCAGAACGAGCCCGAGCTGATGCTCGACCACATCATCGCCGGCTGAGTCCCGACCGAAATTCGGAGCGAATCTTGCGCTCAGCGCAAGATTCGCCCCGAATTTCACCACGAGCCGGAGCTGCCGCCGACGCCGACGCCATCGGGTCATCGGACATGCGCGTTCCCGCCCGACGGATTCGTCACCCACTGCAACGTGACCGACTCCTCCCGCTTGCCACTTCGAGGGAGGTCCCATGTCAGATACACCCGCAACGTGCATCACCGTGCGCCCGTGGATCGATCCGGTCGTCGACGACGACGGCTTCGATCCGCGATCGCGCTACGTCGAACTCTTCTGGCTCGGGGTTCTCGGCCCGACAGCAACATGGTTGCTACGTCGCCTGGTTGCCGGTCTCGAACAATCGCCCAGCGGGTACGAGCTCGATCTCCACGCAACAGCTCGCGCCATGGGGCTGAGCTTCACCGTCGGGCGAGCATCACCCTTCAGCAAGGCGCTGCAGCGATGTGTCATGTTCGGGCTCGCTCACCCCGTCGACAGTGGCCTTGCGGTGCGCCGACGCGTGCCGCCGATCACCCTGCGACACCTGCAACGGATGCCGGAGCAGCTCCAGGCCGCCCACCACGAATGGCAGTGCACCACGATCGGCCTCGACGAGCTGACGAGAGCGCACCAACTGGCCACCACGATGCTCGACCTCGGTGACGACACCTCGGTCATCGAGCACCACCTCGTTGCGCTCGGCGTACGGGATGCCGTCGCCGCCGAGGCCGCCGACAACGCCTACCGGCTCAGGCGGGTGGGGTGAAGTTGCAGGCGAGGTCGATCAGCAGCCGGGTACCGAACCCGGTCGCCCCCTTGGAATAGATCCCCTCGTCGCCATCGACCATCATCGGCCCGGCGATGTCGAGATGCGCCCACGGAATGTCGCCGACGAACTCGCTCAGGAAGATCGACGCCGTGATCGTTCCCGCGTGCGGGCCGCCGATGTTCTTCATGTCGGCGACGACCGAATCGAGGAGCTTGCGATAGCGCTTGGAGTCGAGTGGCAATTGCCAGACCGGCTCATCCGTGGTCGCCGATCGCTCCTCGACCTGGTCGATGAAGGCTTGGTTGTTGCCGAGCAAGCCGGCGACGCTCGGGCCGAGCGCCACGAGGACCGCCCCGGTGAGCGTGGCGATGTCGACGATGGCGTCAGGCTGCTCCTCGACTGCGAGCGACAGACCGTCGGCAAGTACGAGGCGACCCTCTGCGTCGGTGTTGTGGATCTCGACCGTCTTGCCGTTGCGCATGGTGAGGACGTCGCCGAGCTTCAGTGCGCTGCCCGATGGCATGTTGTCGGTACACATCAGCCACGCCGTCACCTTCGCCCGGCACTTCAGCGCCTTGAGCGTCGACATCGTGGCGAGCACAGCGGCGGCGCCTGACATGTCCATCTTCATGTTCTGGTGGAAGTGGTCGCTCGGCTTGAGCGAGATGCCCCCCGAGTCGTACATGATCCCCTTGCCGACGAGCGCGAGGTGACCGGTGGGGTTCTTCGGCGACCACGACAGCTTGATCATTCGCGGCGGCTCGGTCGACCCGCGGTTCACCCCGAGCAGACCGCCGCAGCCCATCTGCTTGAGCTGATCCTTGTTGAACACCTCGACCGAGACGCCGCTCTGCGCACCCAACTCGACTGCCTTGGCCGCAAGGTCCTTTGCGTTCAAGTAGGTCGGCGGCGTGTTCGCCAATTCGCGTGCGAATGCGGCCGCGCGTGCGACGACCTGCCCCCGCTCGGCTCCCTGGTCGACTCCTTTGCGGCGCTTGTCGCTGACGACGAGGGTGAGCGAGGTGAGCCGAGCGGCGTTCTTCGGATCGTTCTTCAGCCCGACGTAGCGATACGAGGCCAGCAGTACGCCTTCGGCCACTGCCTGGCCGGCAGCACCGGCGTCGACGCCCTCGAGATCCGCGAGGTTCGTGGCGAGTTCCGCGTGCTTCGATGCCGCCCGCGCAAACGCTGCGGCCGCTGCGCGCAGGCCGCTTGCGTCGATGGCGCCGGGATCCCCGACACCAACGGCGATCACGGTCGCGTCGCCGGCCGGCACCACGAGGATCTGGCCCGCCTTACCCTCGAAGCCGTTGGACTCCAGTACCGATCGCGAGAGACCCAGCTGCCTCGGCACAGCCCCTTTCGTGGCGACGGCCAGCCCGATGGCGGTGGCCGACTTCGGAGCGGACCGAGCGGACGAGACAGACACGGTGGAGACGGCACTGCTGGCATCAATCATCCATTCAGTCTTGCCGATCATGGCTGCTGAGCCAGCAACGACGTCCGAACGCGTTGGCCGCACCGACATGAGGTCGTCGAGAAGCGCCGCTGCGCGCCCCGCGTCAAACGATCGTCTGCAACACTCTCGACTGTGACCGACGCCGCCACCTCGCCGCCCGACGCCGCACCGCCAGACGCGCCGAAACGCAACTACCTCAAATGGATCATCATCGGTGCGATTGGACTGGTCGTGGTGGTGTTCGGCGGGATCCTGCTCTATGCGTACGTACTGAACGACTCGCCGGACGAACTCGACGCAGGCGACCTCAGCGATGCACTCGTGGTCACCGTGCCCGAAACAGCGCCCGACCCCGGCGCAGAGTCGTCCGCCGTTCCTGTCGGGACCGATCCCGCAACCACCGCACCGGCATCAGTGGTCGACTTCAACGGCGACTGGACACCGACGGAGGCCTCTAATTTCGGGTACCGCGTCGAGGAGGTCCTCGCCGGGGTGAACACCACTGCGGTCGGTCGCAGCAACGAGATCACCGGGTTGCTCACGATCGACGGCACCACTGCCACAGCGATCGATGTCGAAGTGCAGATCGACAGCATC
>DASQFE010000100.1:0-2399 GCA_035633295.1 Ilumatobacteraceae bacterium
CCATCCGTACTCCGCCGGTGAGCTGTGCCCAAAGGTCAACCGCTTCATCGACCGGGTCTACGACCCCGACCGGATCTTGCACCCACTCCGGCGGGTCGGCCTCAAGGGATCGGGTGAGTTCGAGCAGATCACGTGGGCCGACGCGCTCAGCGAGATCGCCGACCGGCTGCATGCAACGATCGCCGAGCATGGCGCCGAGGCCGTGCTCCCCTTCTCCGACGCCGGCAACCAAGGGCTCCTCGCCATGATGGGGATCAACGCCCGGTTCTTCGCGCACATGGGGGCCTCGAAGCTCCTTCGCGCCATCTGTGGGCCAACCGTTGGCGCGGGCCTGCGGATGACGAACGGCACCGGCCGCGGCATGGATGCGTTGGAACTCGAACACTCGAAGCTGATCCTGCTGTGGGGCACCAACACCAAGTTGACGAACCGCCACCTGTGGCCGACCATCGAGGTGGCTCGCGAGCGGGGCGCCCGGCTCGTCGTGATCGATCCGATCCGCACCGTGACAGCCGAGGCAATCGACGAGGCCCGCGGTGACCGGTTCGTCCAGCCGCTCCCCGGCACCGACATCGCCATGCTGCTGGCGATGATGCACGTGATCATCCGTGACGGGCTCACGAACGACACGTGGATCGCCGAACACACCATGGGCTACGACGAACTGCGCGATGCGGTGGCCGAGTGGACTCCCGCCCGGGCCACCGATGTCACCGGCGTCGACGCCGACGTCATCGAGCAACTCGCCGTCGAGTACGCAACTCTTCGCCCAGCGGCGATCCGGACCCTGATCGGTGCGGAACACCACGAGAACGGTGCAATGTTCTTCCGGACACTCGGCTGCCTTCCGGCGCTCACCGGGGCCTGGGCCGAACGCGGCGGCGGTATCGCTAAGAGCGTCGGTTCCTACGCCGACGCGCTCGTCGACGTGCGCGCCCTGTTTCGGCCCGACCTCGAACGCGCCGGCGGTCGCACCGAGCCCCGTGAGCTCAACATGAGTCGCCTCGGCGAGATCCTCACTGCGCCTCACGCTGGTGCGGCATCGGGCCCCGGCATCCACGCACTGATCGTGTGGAACTGCAATCCGCTCGCCACGGTGCCCCGAGCCGAGCTCATCCGAGCGGGGATGGAGCGCGACGACCTCTTCACGGTCGTGCACGAGCAGTTCCTCACCGACACCGCCCGCTATGCCGACATCATCCTGCCTGCCACCACGCAGATCGAGAGCAACGACGTGGTGCTGCCGTGGGGCCACCTCTGGGCCGGCTGGAACGAGGCGGCCATCGAGCCAGTCGGCGAGTCGTGTTCGAACACCGAGTTCTTCCGCCGGCTGGCCGCGGCAATGGGGTACACCGAACCGAGCCTGTTCGATGACGACGACACGCTGTTACGTGACGCTCTGCCCACCGTCGACCTCGACGAACTACGCCGCGTCGGATGGGTTCGTGTTCCCTACCCCGACGATGGCCGTCCGTTCGGCGACGGTGAGTTCGAGACCGCGTCCGGACGCATCGAGTTGGCTTCTGATCAACTCGAACGGATGGGCCAACCGCGCGTGCCGACGTTCGTTGCGCCGCACGAGGGCCCCGGCGGTGAGCTGTTCGAGCGCTACCCGCTGCAGTTGCTCACCCCGAAGCACCACACACGGTTCCTCAACTCTGGCTATTCGCAACTTCCCAAGCACGGGCCCGCCGAGGGTGGGCCGTTCGTCGAGCTCGGCGCAACCGATGCCGCCGCTCGTGGCCTCGCCGACGGAGAACTCGCCCGCGTCTGGAACGACAGGGCGTCGGTCACCGTTCCCGTCAAGATCACCGGGCGCCTACGCCCCGGTGTCGTCGCCATCCCGTTCGGCTGGTGGAGCCGTCATCACCCCGACGGCAAGGTCGCCAACAGTCTCACCAACGACACCCTCACCGAGTGGGGCGGAGGTGTCGCCTACAGCGACACACTCGTCGAGATCGAAGCGCTCGCCCCCTGAGGTGTTACATCTGGGGTCTGACCCCGGATGTAACACGTCTGCCGTCCCCGTTGGCCTGAGGGGCAGTCGGTAGCCTGCGGGCATGCCCGGTGACCTGATCTATGCGTTCAGGGTCATGCGACTCCCGCTGCTCGACGCCGGCGGGGCGCCCATCGGACGCATCGAAGACATCGTCGCCATCCCCGGTCGTGCCGGCAAGGGTCGCGAGCCGGCAATCCCGCCGCGCATCGTCGGATTCGTCGCCAGTAGCCAGCGCCGACGGATCTTCGTGAATGCCAATCGTGTCGCCGACCTCAACAGCGACGGCGCCCGCCTGCGCAGCTGGGACGTCGACCTCAACCCGTTCAAACCTCGCGTCGGTGAGGTCCTCATCGGTGCCCATCTGATCGACCGGCACATCGGCGACGAGACCGTCAGCGAC
>DASQFE010000101.1:0-2270 GCA_035633295.1 Ilumatobacteraceae bacterium
GGACGCATCGACATCTCCACACCGACGCGCTACTACGCGTTCGCGGTCGTGGTCCTCGGTCTGCTGTTCGTCGGGCTTCGAGGTGTCCGGCACAGTCGTACCGGGCGGGCGATCGTCGCGATGCGCGAGAACGAGCTCGCCGCGCAGGCGTTCTCGGTGTCACCCGTGCCGGTCAAGCTGACCGCGTTCACACTGTCGGGTGCCGTTGCGGGGGTCGCCGGCGGGTTGTTCGTCCACCTCAGCCAGAGCTTCGATCTCACGAGCTACGCGGCGGCCGAGAGCATCAACGTCTTCACCGCGGCTGTCGTCGGCGGCCTCGGATCGCTCTTCGGCGGCGTGCTCGGCGCGGTGTTCCTGCGCGGCAGCGAGTGGTTCATCACCTCACCCGAGTGGCGGCTGGTGTCATCGGCAATCGGCGTGCTGATCGTGCTGTTGATCATCCCCGGCGGTTTGGCCAGCCTGGTGATCAGGGTCCGGGACCGCTTCGCCACACTGATCGTCAACCGCGACACCGATCGGCGCGCGGCCGTCGCAGAGCACGTCGAAGCCGGCCATGCGGCAGCGGATATCGAGGCGGGCGAACTCGACGACATCGACGATCGGACATCGGTATGAGCGAATCGAGCACCGTGTCGTCCAACATGCGCAGCTTCGGCCAGGGCGTGCGCCACCCGGGAGACTGGCTACGCGGACTGTGCGGTGGTGAAGCTGCGTTTCCGTTGCTGATTCTGTTCGCGCTGAATGCGGTCGACGAGCTGGATCGCGCCGCCTTCGGGGTGCTGCTGCCCGAGATCCGCGAATCATTCGGCATCGACATCCAGACAACGCTCAGCATCGTTGCGCTGTCGTCGGTGGCAGCACTCGCGCTCCAGGTACCGATCGCCCAGCACGCCGACAGATCGAACCGCATTCCTCTCGTGGTGATCGGTGCTCTGGCATGGGGGTTCTTCTCGGGAATGACCGGCGTCGCGCTGGGGCTCATCATGCTCACCGTTGCGCGTTCGGGTTCGTCGCTGGGCAAGGCCGTGATCGACCCGACCCACAACTCGTTGATCGCCGATTACTACCCGATCGAGTCACGCGCCCGGGTCTACAGCTTTCATCGTGGCGCCAATGCCCTCGGCGCGTTCATCGGTCCGCTGACTGCGGGTCTGCTCGCCTACTACTTCTCGTGGCGTGTGCCGTTCCTGATCTTCATGGTCCCGACGGTCATCTTTGCGTTGATCGCCACCCGGTTGAAGGACCCAACCCGCGGCACCTGGGAACGCAAGGCCGCCGGCGCCTCACAGGAAGTCATCGACACCGAGGAGGAGTCGCCGTCGTTCGCCGAGAGTTGGCGCACTGCCCACAAGGTCCAGTCGCTGCATCGAATCTGGTGGAGTCTGCCGTTTCTCGCCACCTCGCTGATCGGGTTCGGAGCACTCGCTTCACTGCTCTACGACCAGAAGTTCGGCCTCGACGAACGCGGTCGAGGTGTCGCTGCGGCGATCGCCGAACCGTTCGCGCTCGTCGGACTCGTGGTCGGCGCCCGGATCGCAACACGCAGGTTCGCCGGCAACGTCAAGGGCCTGATTCGTTTCGTCGCATCGATCGCCCTGGTCACGTCCCTGGCGACCGCCGGCTTTGCATTCGCCCCCACCATCTTCATCGCCGTCGCACTGAACTGCGTCATTACGGCGGCACTTGCGATCATCGGGCCGGGTGTACTGGCAGCGTTGTCGCTCGCCATTCCGCCGCGCGCCCGAGCGACCGGCTTCGCAATTGGGTCGCTCTGGGTCATCCCGGGGCTTGCGATTCTCCCGATGATCGGTTGGATCGCGGACAATTGGAGCATCGAAGTCGGGATGCTCATCTTGATCCCCAATTTCGTGATCGGCGCATTGCTGTTGCGCAGTGTCGGTGACGTCATCGACGACGACATCGCCCAGGTGTGGCAGTCGGCGGCCGCCCGCTCCGAGGTGCTCTTCGATCGCCGACAGGGCAACACGAACCTGCTGCTACTCCGCGGCGTCGAGGCCGGCTACGACAACCGCACGGTCCTGCACGGAATCGATCTGCACCTCGACGAAGGTGAGGTGGTGGCGCTCCTCGGCACGAACGGCGCCGGCAAGTCGACGCTGCTCAAGTCGATCAGCGGCATCGTCGAAGCCGACCGTGGAGCGATCGTGCTCGACGGGCGCGACATCACCCACGCTCCCCCGAACGAGATCGCCGCGCTCGGCATCGTCCAGATGCCCGGCGGACAGGGCGTGTTCGGGTCGCTCACGGTG
>DASQFE010000102.1:0-1784 GCA_035633295.1 Ilumatobacteraceae bacterium
GACGGCGCCGCGATCGATGGCACCACTGGCCTGATCGCCTCGATCCGCGATCTGCAGCCGGGTGATTCCACGACGATCACCGTCGTCCGCGACGGCGAGCAGATCGACCTCACGGTCACGCTCACCGACCGCCCGGAGGACTGATCGCATCGCGCGACTGCCGTACGATCGAGTGATGCTCGCAGACGGCCCGATCGATGACGAGGACGCGTAGTGAGTATCGGCTTGCGCCGATACCGGTCGACCCGACACCTGCGAGTCAGGTCGCGCGTCGGCCACTCGACGCTGATCGTGATGCACTGGCCAGAGTGATGCTCGACGCGTATCGCGGCACGATCGACGACGAGGGAGAAGGGATTGACGATGCCATTGCGGCCGTCGACCACTCTCTGGCCATGGCGGTACGTGAGCACTCGTTCGTGTTGAGCGAAGGCGCAGCCGTGAGCGCCTTCTCATTCGTTGTTGTCGTGAACGATCTGCACTACATCGACCCGATCGTGGTCGCCCCCGAACGTAAGGGTCAGGGGCTCGGACGAGACATGGTTGCGCAGTGCCTGCGCTCGCTCGCTGACGCAGGGGTGTCCGAGGTGGGCGCCACCATCACCGACGGCAACGTCGCGTCCGAGCGACTCTTCATGGGGCTCGGATTCACTCGACGCGGAGCGTGGGGCTCGTGATCGAACTCGACCCCATGCTCGGCGGCGCACGACCCTTCGGGCTCGGCTACTGGCCACTGGCCGAGGACGACCCGGGTGTTGCGGTCCAGCGTGAGGCTGTCCATCTCGTGTCACCCGATGGTGCACTGGTCCGGGGTGTGCTGTGGACGCCACCGATCGGGATGCCATGGAAGACCGCGGTGATCTTGTCGCACCCGCGGGGCGACTTCAGCGTGCACTACGCGTGCCCGTTGTTGGCCGCCGCCGGCTACGCCGTGCTCGGCTTCGGCACGCGCTACATGAACAACGACACCGATTGCCTCCACGAGGCCTGCATCACCGATGTGCGAACAGCCCACGACGAAATGATCCGGCGTGGCGCCGAGGCGGTCGTGCTGCTCGGCAACTCCGGAGGCGGGTCGCTGATGGCGATGGCGAATGCCGCACTCGGCATCGGTGATGGCTGGGTGGGAATGGCAGCCCACCCGGGCGAGGGCGTGTTCATGCTGCAGGTGATCGATCCATCGGTGGCCGACGAGCACGATCCGTTCTCGACGGTGCCCGAGCTCGACATGTATCACCCGGACAACGGATGGCGCCCGTGGCCGGAGCCATGCTCGTACGACCCCGACTGGTTGGTGACGTATCGGGCAGCGCAGGTGGCGCGAGTCGCGCGAATCGATGCGATCGCCAAGGCATCGATACAAGACGCACTCGACGTCGTGCCCGCCCTCAGAGCGGTCGACAAAGCGAGCGACCCGGCGCAGTGGCGTGAGTTGCGGCGCCGAGCGGTGTTCACGGACTACCTGACGATCTATCGCACGCTGGCCGACCCCGCCTACCTCGACCTGTCGATCGATCCCGACGACCGACCGATGGGTTCGCTGTTCGCGTTCCCGGACCCGTTCGACGCCAACTATGGGCGTGGCGGCCTCGCTCGTACGATGACGGCGCGGGGCTGGTTGAGCACCTGGTCGGGTTTGTCGAGTCACGCCAAGCTGGCCGACACGATGCCGGAGGTGACGGTGCCGACGCTGCTGGTGCATCCCACGGCCGACACCGAGATCCGGGTGTGGCAGGCGAAGGAGATTGTCGACGCAGCGGGCGCCGACGATGTCACCTACATCG
>DASQFE010000103.1:0-25757 GCA_035633295.1 Ilumatobacteraceae bacterium
GGCGAGCTGAACCAGGCCAAGGAGCTGAGCATCAACAAGATCGGCCACGCCCAGCACGACCTCGACGACGAGTTCGAGCGCTTCTCCTACAACCCTGACATCGCCGAGGTCGCCGCCGAGATCGGATTGACCGACGCCCTCGCCCTGCAATCGATGTACATCTTCAAGCAGCCGCGCATCGGTGGCGAGGTGGGATGCCATCAGGATGCGACGTTCCTCTACACCGACCCGATGACGGTGACGGGATTCTGGTTCGCTCTCGAAGACGCCACGCTCGACAACGGGTGCCTGTGGGCTGAACCAGGAGGACACAACGGGCCGTTGCGCCAGGTGTTCAAGCGCAACGCCACCGACGACGGGACCCTCTTCGAACCACTCGACGCGACGCCGCTGCCCGAAGCACCGCCGATCGGCGACACGCTCGTGCCACTCGAAGTGAGCGCCGGCACGATGGTCGTCCTGCACGGACGCCTGCCTCACTGGAGTGGCGTCAACCGGTCGGGCGTGAGTCGCCATGCCTACTCGCTGCACTGCATCTCGGGTTCTGCCGCCTACCCGGCATGGAACTGGTTGCAACGGCCCGCCGACATGCCATTGCGTTCGCTCTCGTCGGCCCGCTGAGACACCCTCGTCACAGTCGGTAGCGTGTGGCCATGTCACTGGCCGAACTCATCCAGCGGGCGCCGAAGGCGCTGCTCCACGACCACCTCGACGGGGGCGTGCGACCCCGCACCGTCATCGAACTCGCGCAGGAGTACGGCTACAAGGATCTGCCGACGACCGACGTCGACGACCTCGCCACCTGGTTCAACCGGGGAGCCAAGCGCAACGACCTCGTGCTCTACCTCGAAACCTTCGCCCACACCGTCGGCGTGATGCAGGACCGTGATGCAATCGAGCGCGTGGCGTACGAGTGCGCCCAAGACCTCGCCGACGACGGCGTGGTGTACGCCGAGGTGCGATTCGCCCCTGAACTGAGCACCGAGAAGGGCCTCACGCTCGACGAGGTGATGGAGGCGGTGCTCGACGGATTCCGTCGCGGGTCCGTCGACACCGACCTCACGATCTACGCCATCGCCTCGGCGATGCGCACGGCAGCTCGCAGCCTGGAGATCGCCGAGGTAGCGGTTCGATATCGCGACGCCGGCGTCGTCGGTTTCGACATCGCCGGCGCCGAGGCGGGCTACCCGCCGTCGCGGCACCTCGATGCGTTCCAGTACGTGAACCGAGAGAACTTCCACTCGACCATCCATGCCGGTGAGGCGTTCGGGCTCCCGTCGATCTGGGAGGCGGTGCAGTTCTGCGGGGCGGAGCGTCTGGGCCACGGGGTCCGCATCGTCGATGACATCGACCCCGGCGACGGGCTCGGCACGGAGAAGCTCGGCCGGCTCGCCACCTACATCCGCGATCGGCGTATCCCGTTGGAACTGTGCCCGACATCGAACGTGAACACCGGCGTCGTGCCATCGATCGCCGACCACCCGATCGGAATGCTGCGCCGACTGCGTTTCCGGGTGACGGTCAACACCGACAACCGACTGATGAGCAATACGTCGATGAGCAAGGAGATGCACAAGCTCGCCGAGGCGTTCGAGTGGGGCCTCGACGACTTCGAATGGCTGACAGTCAATGCCATGAAGTCGTCGTTCGCTCCGTTCCCCGAACGCCTCAAGCTGATCAACGGTGTGATCAAGCCCCGGTACTCGATCCTCAAGTCCGAGCTGTCGCTCGGGGCGGCCTGACATGGCGATCACGACAACACTCGTCGATCACCCGGTGTGTACCGATGCGCTCGCCCAGATCCGTGACCGTGACACCCCCAACGCCCTGTTCCGCCAGAACCTCGAGCGCATCGGTGGTTTGCTGATCGCGGAGGCGACCAAGAACTTGCCGACGGTCGATGGCACCGTCGAGACCCCCCTCACCACGGCCCCGGCTCGCCGCATCGCCGTCCAGCCGATCGTCGTGCCCATCCTGCGCGCCGGGCTCGGGTTCGTCGGCCCGGCGCAGGAACTGCTGCCGAACGCCGACATCGGCTTCATCGGCATGGCCCGCAACGAAGAAACCCACCAGCCCGAGCCGTACGTCAACAAGCTGCCCGAATCGCTCGCCGGTCGCCCCGTGATCGTGCTCGACCCCATGCTCGCCACCGGCGGATCGTTGATCAGCGCGGTCGAACTCCTGCTGGCACGGGGCGCCCCGACACCCATCACGGTCGTCTGCGCGTTGGCCGCTCCGGAGGGCATTGCCGCCCTCGAAGCGGCTGGGCTGTCGATCCATCTCGTCACCGCCGCCATCGACGACCACCTGAACGAGCACGCCTTCATCGTCCCCGGCCTCGGCGACGCCGGCGACCGCCAATTCGGCACCCCCGCCTGACCGTTACATCCGGGGTCAGACCCCAGATGTAACACCCCTCGTTCATACTCAGTGGATGCCTCGACCACCGCGCCCCGACCCCGATGGCGGTTGGCACCACGTCATGAATCGTGGGGCCAACCGATCCTCCATCTTCTTCGATGACAACGACAGGATCGAGGTCGGACAGCGACTCGGCGAGATCCACGAACTCTTCGAGATCGAAGTTCACGCCTATTGCCTGATGGACAACCACTTCCACTGGCTGTTGCACTGCCCGAACGGCGGATTGTCGCCCGCGATGCAACGATTCTCGTCGCTGTTCACGCGCCACGTGAACGATCGACACGGTCGTGACGGGCCGATCTTCCGTGGCCGATTCCACTCGCGCTTGATCACCGACGAGACCTACCTGCTCAACGCCTGTAGGTACATCCATCGCAACGCCCTCGACATCGACGGGGTGAACGACCTCTCGACCTACCGGTGGTCGAGTCACCGCACGTACCTGGGGTTGCGGCAACGCCCGACTTGGCTGACCACCTCCGTCATCCTCGACCAATTCGGAGGTGATCGATCCGACTTCGACAGATTCGTCCAGGGAGCCGACCACCGTTCCACGGGACAACGGACGAGCGAAACGGTCATTGCCGTGCGAGAAGCCGCTCGGCTCGTGCTGCTGGAAGTCACGGCCACCACTGACAACGAACTGTCCGCGATGGTCAGACTGACGACCCTCGCTGTTGTCGATCGACTCGGCGGTTTCGATCCGGCCACGGTGGCGGAAGTACTCGGTATTCCGACACGCGGGGCGTACAGAACAGCCCTCTCACGCGCCCGAGCAGCCGTCGCTGCCCGTAATGAAGTCTGCACGGCAGTCGAGATCACCCTGTCGCTGGCCGGATGACGGTGTTACATCTGGGGTCTGACCCCGGATGTAACAGTGGACAGCAAGCGATCCAGTTCGGAGCGGGGGAGGTCGACGGCTTCGGCGTAGAGCTTGACCTTGGGTTCGGTGCCGCTGGGGCGGATCTGGAGTCGAACACCGCCGTCGAGCATCAGCCGAACCAGACCGGCCTCGGGATAGGTGGTTACTGCGGTCACTGCCCGCCCACCGATCTCGGTCGGCGGGTCGGCTTCGATCGCGGCCACCCACGCGGCCCCGTCGGCGGGCGGCATCTTGACCGACAACTCGGCAGTGACGTACCGACCGAACCGGTCGGCGATCGAATCAAGACGATCCTGCAGTGTCACGCCGTCGGCCGTCGCCGCCGCGGCGATCTCGGCCATCAGCACCGCCGCCGTGATCCCGTCCTTGTCGAGCGGCCGCTGCGCAACGAGGTAGCCGAGCGCCTGCTCGTAGCCGAGCACCAACCGTAGATCGGGTCGATCGGTGGCGATCTTGCCGATCCACTTGAAGCCGGTGAACGTCTCCTCGCTGTGCACGCCGGCCGCCTCGGCCATCCGGGCGAGGAGTGACGACGACACGAGTGTGGTCACCACGAGGCGTTCGTCACCGCTCGTGTTGGCAAGGATGTGATCGGCGAACAGCCACCCGATCTCATCGCCGCTCAGGCGGCGCCACGATCCGTCGGCCTGAGGAATCGCCGCTCCCAGCCGATCGGCATCGGGATCGTTGGCGAGGGCCACCACTGCACCGACCGACCGCGCGGTCTCGAGGAGGAGGTCCATCGCCCCCGGCTCCTCGGGGTTGGGGAACGAGACGGTCGGGAATGTGCCGTCGGGCTCCTGCTGCTCGGCGACGACGAACGGCGGATCGAACCCCGCTGCCTCGAACGCCCGCAGCACGACGGCACCTCCGACACCGTGCATCGCCGTATACGCGACCGCGACACCCGGCACATCCGGACGAAGACGCACCGACGGGGCGAACGCGACATACCGGTCGACCCACGTCTCGTCGAGCCGGTCGATCAGCGGATCGTCGGCGTCGGCGAGATCGATCGTCAACGGATCAAAGCCGGCGATGCATTCAGAGATCTCGGTGTCGATCGGCGACACGATCTGCGACCCGGTGTCGAGGTACACCTTGTAGCCGTTGTCAGCGGGAGGGTTGTGCGAGGCCGTGACCACCACACCGGCAGCGGCGCCGAGGCCGGTGATCGACCATGCCAGAACCGGTGTCGGTTGCACACCGGGATGCAGCATCGAGCGGATACCCATTGCGGCGAGCACCCGGGCGGTGTCGTCGGCGAACAGATCGCTCTTGCGGCGGGCGTCGTGGGCAATCACGACACCACGTGTCGTCGCGTCGGGAATCGACCCGTCGGCCTCACGGTCGAGCAACCACTGGCCGAGCCCGGCGGCGGCCTGTCGCACGACGAGCCGGTTCATCCGCATCGACCCTGCAGCGACCGCCGCGCGCAAGCCCGCCGTGCCGAACTGCAACCGTCCGTCGAAACGATTAACCAGGTCGGCCACGTCGCCGCGTTCGGCGGCGATGATCACGGCACCCAACTCGTCGCGTATGTCGGCATCGGGCTCGGCAGCGAGCCATGCCCGAGCGGTGGTCAACAGCTCAGAGGCGTGTTGGTCGTCGGCAGGAGTGTCTTCACCCATCACCGATCAGGTTACGCAACTCAACCAGCGGGCGCGGCCCGACATGGCTGATCACTTCGGCCGCGGCGATCGATCCGTAGTGTCCGCACTTCTCGAGATCGAACCCTTGCGTCCAGCCGTACAAGAACCCGGCGGCGAACAGATCGCCGGCACCGGTGGTGTCGATCACCTTGTGGACGGGCACGGCCGGCACCCGCAGCAGTTCGTCCGGCGTCACGATCACACAGCCCTCGGAACCAACGGTGATCGCCGCGAACTCGCACTCGTCACGAAGCGCCGCTACGGCGTCGTCGAACGAGTCGAGCTCGTAGAGCGAGAGCAGTTCGTCGTGGTTGCCGAACAGCAGGTCGACACGATCCTGCACCAACGCTCGAAAGTCGTCGCGGTGGCGGTCGACGCAGAATGAGTCGGACAGCGTCAGCGACACCATGCGATCGTTGTCGTGCGCCACTTCGGCGGCACGACGGAACGCGGCTTTGGCATCGTCGCGGTCGAACAGATACCCCTCCATGTACAACACCCTGGAGTCGGCGATCACCTGTTCGTCGAGGTCGTCGACACACAGCAGGCTCGACACACCCAGGTACGTGTTCATCGTGCGTTCGGCGTCGGGCGTCACAACGATCACGCAACGACCCGTCGGCGTGCCGTGCTCGCCGAGCGGACGATGGAACGTGACACCGACGGCACGCATGTCGTGGCCGAACACATCACCGAGGTCGTCGCCGTTGACCTTGCCGATGTAGGCAGCCCGACCGCCGAGGCTGGCGATGCCGCACACGGTGTTCGCGGCCGACCCACCGCTCATCTCCACCGCACGGTCGAGCGCGGCGTACAACTCCACGGCCCGCTCGGTTTCGATGAGCGTCATCGAACCCTTGACCAGCTGATACTCGGTAAGGAACGTCTCCTCGGCGGGAGCAATGACGTCGACCAGGGCGTTTCCAATACCGATCACGTCGAAGCGACTCGGTCGGATCGAGTCGTCGGTCGAGCGATTCGAGAACCGTCGGGTCAGGTCGGGCACGGTTGACGAGGCTACCGGTACGATCCGGGCGATGACTGTGACCGAAGCGCTCGACCCGTACCGCCTTCCGGCTGGAGTCCGCCCCACCCGTTACGACGTGCACCTGCGGCCCGCGCTCGAGACCTCCACGTTCACCGGTCGAGTCGAGATCAGCCTCACGATCGACAACGACACCGACACGCTCGTGCTGAACGTCGCTGAACTCGGGATCGCCTCGTGTGAGGTCGACGGGATCGCGGCGACGTGGGAACTCGACGAGCACACCGAGCGGATGATCATCCACGCCGAGAACACCATCGCCGCGGGCACCTGCCACTTGAGCATCGCCTTCGACGGCATCCTCAACGACAAGCTCCGCGGCTTCTATCGCAGTACCTACCTCGACGACGACTGCATCGAACAGGTCATCGCCACCACCCAGATGCAGGCGACCGACTGTCGGCGGGCCTTTCCATGCTGGGACGAACCGGAGTTCAAAGCGGTCTTCGGCATCACACTCGACGTCGACGCCGACCTGACAGCGATCTCGAATGGGCCGGAGGTCGAACGAACGACCGCCAATGGTCGCACCGTGATCCGCTTCGCCGACACCATGGTGATGAGCAGTTACCTCGTCGCCTTCGTCGTCGGGCGCTTGGAGATGACCGATCCGATCGACGTCGATGGAACCCCGATCAGGGTCGTGCACGTCCCCGGCAAGGGTCACCTCACCGGCTTCGCGCTCGACGTCGGCGCGTTCTGCCTCCGGTGGTTCCAGGAGTACTACGGGATCGCCTACCCGAGCGACAAGGTCGACCTCGTCGCGCTGCCCGACTTCGCCGCCGGCGCGATGGAGAACCTCGGCTGCATCACGTTCCGCGAGAACATGCTGCTCGTCGACCCCGCCACCAGTACCCAGGACGAACAGCAGCTGATCGCCGACGTCGTCGCCCATGAGCTGGCCCACATGTGGTTCGGCGACCTCGTGACGATGCGGTGGTGGAACGGCATCTGGCTCAACGAGGCATTCGCCACGTTCATGGAAGTCGCAGCGTGCGAGGCATATCGCCCTGATTGGGAGCGCTGGACGTCGTTCGGCGTGGAGCGCAGCGGCGCCTTCGAGGTCGACTCACTCGACAGCACCCGCACGGTGGAATTCGAGGTGCGCTCACCGGCCGACGCCGACGGCATGTTCGACGTCCTCACGTATCAGAAGGGCGGTGCGCTGCTGCGCATGCTCGAGCAGTACCTGGGCGAGGATCGCTTCCGTGAAGGCGTCAGTCACTACTTGCGCAGCCACGCCTACGCCAATACCGAGACCAACGATCTCTGGGATGCGATCGAGGCGACGTCGGGTGAGCCCGTTCGCCGGATCATGGACACATGGATCTGGCAGCCCGGCTATCCGCTCGTGCAGGCTTCGCTGATCGACGGATCGCTCCGGCTGAGTCAGCAGCGTTTCCGATTCGGCGCCGCGAGCACCGGGTCGGACGAGCAGCTCTGGGCGATTCCCATCCAGATCCGCAACGGCGGCGTGACGACGACCGTGCTGCTCGACGGGCCCGAGACAACGGTGGCCATCGTCGACCCCGATGGCCCCGTTGTTGTCAACGCCGGCGGCAGCGGCTTCTATCGGGTCGACTACGACGACACGCTGCGCAGCCGCCTCGGCGTCGACGCACTCACCGATCTCACCACCCTCGAGCGTTACAGCCTTGTCGATGATGCGTGGGCGGCAACGGTGGCCGGCCAGCTTGCAGCGTCCGAGCTGCTGGTTGTACTCGAAGCATTCGGCAACGAACGCGATCACGCCGTCTGGCAGGCAATCGTCATTGCGCTCCGCGGGCTCAACCGACTGCTCGACGACGGCGCCGCCCACGACGCATTCCAACAACGCGTGCGACGCCTCGCCGGACCGGTGCTGGCCGACCTCGGCGAACCACACGATGGCGAGTCCGACCTGACCGGCAAGCTGCGCGGCCTGCTCATCGGCGCGCTGGGTGTACTCGGCGGCGACGTCGGAGTCCAGGCACGATGCCGTGAGCTCTTCGACGCGGCGAGCGTCGATCCCACGTCGGTCGATCCCGAGCTCACCGCTGCAGCCACGAGTGTGGTCGCCGCCACCGGTGATGCCGACACCTATGCGCGGATGCGTGCCGGGTTCTCGAACGCGACAACTCCGCAGGAGAGACTGCGCCATCTCTACGCCCTCACCGAGTTCGACGACGAAACGCTCCTGTTGGAGACATGCGAGTTCGTGATGACGCCCGCGGTCAAGACGCAGAACGCGCCGTTCGTGTTGCGCTCGGCGATCGCCAACCGCCGCAACGGCCGCGCGGCGTGGGCCTTCGTTCGCGACCACTGGGACGAGACGAACGATCGCTTCCCAAGCAATACGATTGTGCGCATGGTCGATGCCGTCAAGACACTCAACACCCCCGACCTCGTCGCCGATGCGGCCACCTTCTTCGCCGCGCATCCCATCGAGCAGGGCGCCAAGACACTCGAGCAGATTCTCGAGCGCCAACGGGTCAATGCGGCGCTACGCAGCCGCGATGCGGCGGAATTCGCCTCGTTCCTCGAGGGAACGGATTGACAGCATCGTGAACGACGGAACATGGAACGACGTCGGTTCCTGACCCTCGTCGGGTCGGCCCTGGTCGTCGTTGCGTGCGACGACGCGTCGTCGTCGGTTCGAGGGTCGCCGGGCACGTCGGGAACCACCGAGGTCGAGCGGCCAACGAACGCCCTCATCACCCGGTGGTCGACCGATCCGTTCTCCCGAGGTTCCTACAGCTATCTGGCCAGCGGGTCACGCCCCGAGGATCGCGACGAGTTACGTCGCGATGTCGCCGGGCGGGTGTTCTTCGCCGGCGAAGCGACCTCGCGAGCCTTCCCCGCCACGGTGCACGGGGCGGTCACGGAGGGGCGGTCCGCCGCCGAGCGCATCGATCAGGAGGGCGGGCCCGCACAGAGCGTGGTGATCGTCGGAGCTGGTGCCGCCGGTCTCGCAGCAGCTCGAGTGCTGACCGACCGCGGCCACCGAGTGCTCGTACTCGAAGGCCGTGATCGGATCGGGGGCCGGGTGCACACCCGCACGATCGGCGGCGCTCCTGTCGACCTCGGCGCATCATGGATACACGGCGTTTCAGGGAACCCCCTCACCGAACTCGCCGATGCGGCCGGCATCAGTCGTCAGGCGAGCGACTTCGATTCCGTCGTCGTGCGCGACGCCACGGGAAACACGGTCGATGACGGTGCGTTGGAGCTCGCCGAAGCCCGTCTTTATGATGCGATCGACGGCGCGGATCCGACTGAGTTCATCGGCGACCTCGTCGATGGGGCCGGCGTCAGTCTCTCGGCGGCCGAGCGGCTGATTCTCGAGTACGCCCGTTCGACCGAGATCGACCACGAGTTCGGCGTCGATCCGCGACGCCTCGACATCGCGGCGATCGACGAAGGCGACGAACTCGACGGTGGCGATGCTGTCGTGCCCGGCGGCATGATCCAGATTCTCAATGCGCTGACCGGCGGGTACGAGACGAGGATCGACACCGTCGTGCGGCGAATCGCTCTGGCTGCTGACGCGGTGGACGTGGGCCTCGACGGGGGCGAGGTGCTCTCAGCCGATCGGGTCTTGGTCACGGTGCCACTCGGCGTCCTCCAGGCCGGCGACATTGCGTTCGATCCGCCACTTCCGGCCGGAAATCAGGGCGCAATCGACCGGCTCGGGATGGGCGTCTTGGAGAAGGTCGTCGTCCGTTTCGACGAGCCGTTCTGGGATCGGAGTGTCGAGTTCCTCGGGTTCGTCGGCACGGCGCGATTCACCGAGTGGCTCAACCTCGTCCCGATCAATGGCGAGCCGGTACTCGTTGCACTGATCGGCGGAGCGGTGGCAGACGAACTCATGGCGAGTTCCGATCAGTACATCGTCGATGATGCGGTCGCCGCCATCGCTGCGATGTACCCCTGAGGCATCGAGCACGAAACGTTCATCCGGATCGGGCACAGCGTCGTAAACCTTGCGACGGAGGGAACGTCCCGTCGTCTTGATCCGAAGGGAACCTCTGATGAAGAAGATCCTCGTTGGTGTTGCGGTCGTGGCCGCTGCGCTGATCGCCGTGCCCGCCGGCATGCCGAGTGCCCAAGAGCCCGTGACCGTGATGCTGCTCCACGGCATTCCGGGCGTGACCGTCGATGTCGCCGTGGACGGCGCCGTCGTCATCCCGGGCTTCGAGCCCGGTGACATGCAGGACCTCAGCTCCTTCGCCGGACAGACGCTCGAGAACGTCGAAGTCCGCGTGGCCGGAACCACCGATGTCGCCATCGGCCCAGTGGCCGAGTTCCCGGTGCCGGCTTCTGGCAACTGGACCGTCGTCGCTCACCTCGACGCCGAGGGCACACCCACGATCACGCCCTTCGAGAACGACACCGATGCCGTCGATGACGGATCCGGTCGCCTCACAGTCGTGCACGTTGCTGCGGCACCGGCCGTCGACGTGGTGCTCGGCGACGCTCGTCCCGTCGAGAACATCTCGAACGGTGAAGCCCAGAGCCTGGTGCTTCCCGCCGGAGAGATCGCCGGCGCAGAAGTCGCCCCGACCGGCGGTGACCCGATCGCTCCGGTGCCGACCGTGTCGGTCGTGTCGGGCGAGAACCTGACCGTGTACGCCGTGGGCTCACTGGCCGACGACACCTTCACGTTCTACACCCAGACCATCGCCCTCGATTCAGCCGGATCCAGCGCCCCTGGTGACGGTACGCCGGCGCCGACCGCTGTGAACACCGGCGGTGCAGTCGAATCGACCTCGAACTCGATGCCGCTGTTCGCAGCAGCAGCGGGCCTGTTCGCCCTCGCCGGCGGTGCACTGGTGCTGCGCCGTCGTACCGTCGAGGCCTGACAGTTTCGTGAGCGCTCGTCGAAGCCCCTCTCGGCGGTCGCTCACGGTCATCATCGTCGCCGCACTCCTCGTCGGTGGCGGGCTGGCATTCGCCGGCCTCGCCACCCGGGGGGGCGGCGACGATGTCGTTCTCGAGGTCGATGCCGCAGCGGCCGACGTGGCGCCATCGACGGTTCCACCCCGCGTGATTCCGAGCGCTCCCCTGCCCAACCCACGAAGCGCGGTGATGGGTGATGAAGCTGCCCTGTCGCCACTCGCCGAACAACTCGGCCCGCGCTACAGCACCGTCATCGAACCCCGGGCACCACGGCCCCGCCCCGTCGGGTTGCAGATCGACACTGTCGACATCGCCCGCTTCCCGGTGCGCGCCATTGGCCTCGAACTCGATGGGCAGATGGAGATCCCCGACGAAACCGAGATCGGGTGGTACCAGTACGGCGCCACGGCCGGCCAGCCCGGTGCCACGGTCCTGGCCGCCCACGTCAACTGGAATCGCACACCTGGTCCATTCGCCCGACTCGGCACCGTCGACCCGGGCGCACGGATCGACGTTGCGCTCGATGATGGATCGGTGCGGCGCTATGAGGTCGTCGAGCGGGCGATCTATGGCAAGCTGGAGCTGCCCCGTGAGCGGCTGTGGCGCACGACAGGTCCCGAGGAGTTGGTGTTGATCACCTGCGGCGGCGAGTACAACCCAGAGATCCGTCGCTACGCGGAGAACATCGTGGTCTACGCCGTCCCGGTGGCGTGACGAAGCCGCGATCAACGCCTCGCAAGGATCCACGCCTGCTCGGCCGGGAATCGTCGGGCCCAGTCGGCCGGCACCCAGAATGCAGTACCGCTCGCCGATTCGGGAGCCTGGATCTCGAAGTAGTCGATCACCTCGAAGCCCACCGTACGGAACAGGCGCAGCCACGAGGAGATCTCCATGTTGAATTCGATGCCGCCCGGATCGTCGAGCGCCTCGGTCCAGTCGAGTCGACCCAGGCCGAAGTAGTCACGCTCGAGTATGAGACCGGCCGGCGCGTCGCCATCGGGCGAGGTACACACCATCCCGAACGGATGGTTCCCGAGGAAAGCGAGGCGACCTCCTCGTCGCAGGAGTCGATGGGCCTCGGGGACCCAGACGTGCGGATCACACCAGATCGCAGCGCCGTACTCGCTGACGGCGAAGTCGAAGCTGCCGTCGGGCTGATCAACGGTCTCGGCGTTGCCGTGGACCCAGTCGATGCCATCGAGAGCATGCTCGGCCGCCAGTCGTCGAGCGGTCGCCAACTGTTGCTCAGAGTTGTCGATGGCGTACACGGTGGCACCGCGCCGCCGCATCCACGCCGCCACGTAGCCGGTGCCGCAGCCGAGCTCGATGGTCCGCATGCCATCCATGTCGTCGGGCAGCAGCGGGAGTTCGCTGTTCGGAATCCCCCAGATCCCCCAGGTGGGTTCATCTTGCGCCCACGCCCGCTCGCCGCTCGCCACCCAGTTCGTAGCGTTGTCGTCCCAGTGCCGCCGGTTCTCCACGACGTGGTCCGCCAGTTCGACGTTTGGCAGTTCGACGTTCGGTTCGGGCGGCAAAGTCATCGCTGCACGGTATCGAACGGGCCGTTGTCGACCGGATGCCAGAGGTCCGTCCGACCGCGACGCTGCAGGGAAGGCTCACCGTGGGAGCAACGGGGTTTCTCCAGTCCAGAGCGAACATGTCACCCGCTGTCACCCGTCGAGGCGTCCGCCTCGTCTGTCTGATCATGCCTGCACTCGACGACGTCTCGGTGATCAAATCCCTGACACGCCCGGACCGGCGACAACGCTCGGGGTGGTGGATCGTGTTCGTGGCGCCGTGCGCCGGAGCGGCGCTCGGTGTCGTGGCCCGCTGCTGGATGCGGCTCATCACCGACGATCCGGAATTCTCCTGGAGCGGGACTATCTTCATCGTCCTCGCCTTCACCATCGCGGGCGCAGGCCACGGGGTGGCGTGGGCGGCACGGCGAGCGGGTGTGCAGCGACGGTGGAGCACGACCGCGCGTGTCGCGGCGGGCGTACTGACCCTGCCGATCTTCACGGGCGCGGGGGCGATGATGCTGCCCACCGTGTTCGGTGCATCGGCTGCCGGGGCTCGCACCGACTGGCCTCGGGCAGCCCGGTTGGTGGCCGCGTTGGTCGCGGTTCCTGTGCCAATCATCATCGCCGCTGATCTCGTCGACAACGGCATCACACCCGGCGTGCTCCTGGGCGTGGTGTTGATGGTTGCCACCTACATCGTCATCGTCCGTAGCTCGTACGCCATCGTGGCACCGATCGGGGACGGATGGCGGCTGCCCCGAATCGCGCGAGTTCTCGCCTCGGTCGCGGCGGCGATGGTCGTGTTGTTCGTCGCGTTCTCCGCAGTGGGTTTCTGATGACTTCGCCATCACCATCGCCAAACAGCGCCCGGGTCACTCGCGCTCACCAACCGGGACTGCTGGATAGTTGGGCTCCTCTCGCCTGGCAGCACATCAGATCGCAACCGAAATGGCTGCCGCCCCCACGATCGATGAACTCCTGACGGACTTGTTGGCTCAAGAGAACGAATGACGCACGGTCTCTGGGTGGAGCACGGTTGGTGCAGACTCGGGAAACCTCCTCGCCACGGTCACCAAGGGTCGATGAGCCTACGGTGAACACGTACGGCGATACGTGGTGCTGGCCGATATGACGAAGTATGATTTTCGGATGACCGTCGAACGCCTCACCGTCTCGATCGAGTCAGAGCTCGCAATCGCCGTCCGCGAGGCCGCAGACGCCGACGATCAGAACGTGTCTGCCTGGCTCGCCGGGGCCGCCCGCCGCCAACTCGCCAACCGCGGCCTGCGCGATGTCGTCGCTGCCTGGGAGCGCGAACATGGCGCTTTCAACGATGATGAACTCGCGGCCGCCCGCTCCCTCATCAGCGGATGACCGTACTCGTCCTCGACGCCGGCGCCCTGATCGCGCTGGATCGCAACGACCGCTCCGTCTGGGCGATGCTTCGCAACGCCGCGGACGACTCCGATGAGGTGTCGGTGCCCGCTGGCGTCATCGCACAGGCCTGGCGTGACGGAAGCCGCCAAGCACTCCTTGCACGAGCACTTGCCCACTGCGACGAGGTCCCACTCGACGGACCGCTGGCACGCGCGACGGGGCTGTTGTGCGGACGTGCCGGAGCAGCCGACATTGTCGACGCTTCCGTCGCCCTGATCGCAGCCGCTCGATCCCAAAGCGGTCCGGTCGCCTTGGTCACCTCCGACCCCACCGACCTCCGACACTTGCTGCAGACACTCGGCGCGTCGGTCCGCCTGGTCGCCATCTGACGTCCAGCGATCAATCTCGCCGCGATTTCCTGGCCACCCGGCATGAGGCCCTGATTGATATTTCTCGCACAGCTGGGCTCGCGCCGAGCACCTCCAAACGCTCATGTCTCCATGCGACTTCGACGCACGACGCCGCGAGAAAGCGCACCGACGCGAGCAATCGTGTGCGCGAGAACGCGCGCCGACTCGACGTGTTGCAGGATGCGCCCATTCGACGGTTCACGTAGCGTGTCGACATGGCGAAGCCCACGCAGGAGGATCGCATCGAGGCGACACGGCGGCTGCTCGCCGGTCTCGTCGCCGGTCTCGATGCCAATCAACTCGTTGTCGAGATGGCCGACCTTCACGTTCGCCACAACACCTTCCCCGGCGAAGTGTTCATGGATCTCGCCGCCGACGCGCTCCGCACCGCCGGCGTCGAACGCGCACCCGGCATCGCCTACCGGGATCTCTTGTCGAAGCATCTGGGCGAGGTCGAGTTCCGCGGCAAGGAACATGGGCGCATCCAATACGCGATTCTGACCGCCTTCGCAGTGCACGGTGGGCTCGAGCCGGATCTACTCGACGAGGTGACGTACTGGATCGAGCAGTACTGGCAGTACGCGCTGCTCGCTGCGGTCGCCATCATCCGGCAGTGCGCCGAACACTCGGGGATGCCGCTCCAGATGTTCGTGTCCAACTTGGCGGCGGGGAGCGCCATCGACATCAGCTGACGTCAACGAGTCAAGCGACATCGAGCACCTCCAAGCACGACGACGGCAGGGGCCGCGATGCGGCGCGGTTGCCGTGGCGAACGGGATGATGCCTGACCAAGTGTGCGGTCCGCCCGTGCAGTCGCTTCCGATGTCTCGGGCTTCGATTCCCGACGAGGACAGCGCGAGGGGCGAGTGCGCCTGATGATCATCGTCGGCCAGCGACCATTCGGATGCGCTGGTGTCCTTCGCTCAGCTCGCGACGGCTCAGAGCCTCACGCCACCCGCCTTCCGGGCTCGAGGCCGAGGCGCACTTCCGCGTCGAGCATGTGGCCTTGCCGGACGAACGGTAGGAGATGACACTCACACAACCGGCGTGGCTCACAGACGGCGTCGAACTCACAGGCCGACAGCTCGCAGCCCACGGCATCCGGCCGCCCATGATGCACCCCGAGTCGCCAGCATTGTTCTCCCTCACTCGTCTGGCCTGAGCAGCCTCGTCTACGGTTCTGGTCGTGGCGACCTGTCACCGACCCGAGGCCACGCAGTGACCGAGCGCAAGCCGCCGAGGCTGAACTGGGAGTCGTGGACCGAGAAGCAGATCGAAGACGGCCGCCGTGCCGGGCTCTTCGACGGGCTGGACGGCCAGGGCAAGCCGATTCCCGGGCTGGACGGCAACCGCGACGAGGACTGGTGGGTCAAGGCCAAACTCCGCCGGGAGGAGATCGACTACCTCCCGCCGACCATCGCCATCCGCGGGGAACGCGACGCAGCAGTTGCGGCGGCCCTCGACGCGGGCGACGAGAGCGAGGTTCGCCGGCTCATCGAGCAGCTCAACGACCGGATCCGCTATGTGAACAGCCACACCGTCGCCGGTCCGCCCTCCACCGTCTGGGTGGTCGACGTCGAGCCGATTCTGGAACGGTGGCGCTCCGCCCACCCACCCGAACCAGTGGCCGGGGGCGAGGACGTCGCCGCCCGCGCGCCGGAGCGGTGGCCCAGCCTGTGGCGGCGTCGATGGTCCCGCGTTCGTGGCCCGGTGCGGCCTGACCAGAGTGAGTAACGGGTTCACCACGCCGGAGTCGCCACGCAGCGGAACCGAAGCGGACGTTCGTCAAGCTCCTCCGCGAAGTCGGCCGCTGAGCCGGCCATCCGGGCGACGGCGAAGATCGGGGCATCAGCCGCGATGCCGACTGCCCGGGTGAGTGCTCCGAGGGCGAAATCATCCTCACGCTACTCGGACGCTGAGATCGTCTCCACCGCCGGGTTCGGCCCTGCGATTTCCGTGCACTGCACTTGGCCGTACTGGCACGCGCTTCCGGCGACGCGCCGCGAGATTGCGTGCGGCAGTATCGGGCGGCCGCGGCGCGCCACCGACCTCCGACCTGTTGACAGCACTCTGTCATACTGTCGGTCGTGATCCGGCTCATCGAAGCAATCACCGAGCTCGACCACGACGAGCCAGCACCACCGGACCGATCCTTGCGCCAGAGGGGAATCTGATGAGCATCACCATCGTCGCCGCCGACGCCGAGCACTTCACCGACGTCACCACCATGCTCGGACCGAAGAACCCCGAATCGACGGTTTGCTGGTGCCTCGCCTACCGGCTCGACGGTCGAACCAACCGCGAACTCGTCGGCCAGGCGCGATGTGACTACATGCGCGAGCTCTGCGCTGCGCCTCGGTCCCCAGGGGTGCTCGCCTACGACGGCGACGACGTCGTCGGCTGGGCAGCCGTCGCTCCGCGATCCGAGACCACATTCGCTCGGTCGACCAAGATCCCCAACGTCGACGACACGCCGGTCTGGTCGGCCTGGTGCATCAAGGTTCGCCCCGGCCATCGCGGCAAAGGAATCTCACACGCCCTGCTCTCGGGCGCGGTGGACTGGGCCCGAAGGCAGGACGCCGTGGCCATCGAGGGCTACCCGGTCGACAACGCCGGTGCCCGGGTCAACCAGACGTTGGCGTACGTGGGTACACGCAAGCTGTTCGAGCGGGCCGGCTTCACGAAGGCCGCCGACACGACCTCCGTGAGCGACGGCTTCCCCCGTGTCGTCATGCGCCTTGATCTCCGATGATGCCGAGCGACGCTACCCGGACTCGTTCGGTTCCCTTTTGACCCCACCCCGATCAACCAGCAACCACGAGCGCACCAGACCAAGCGGTGCGCCCTCGGGACCATCCGACGCTCAGCTTGGATCGCGTGGCCGTGAAAGTGCGGCGCCACCGTTGGGCCTCGCAGTAGGGCGGCGTCGTGCAGCCGTCTGAGGATGATGGCGCTCGCATTACGTGCGCCGGCGTCCGCAGGGTGGCCGGAGCGATTGCTGGCTGTGGGCGGTGCTGGCCCCACGTTTCAAGGAGCGGGTGAGCTCGAGTTCCTCGACCAGACGTGGGTGTCAGGCAAAGGTTGTACCGTTCGTACGTGGCGATTCTCGAAGTGGTGCGATCCGTAGAGATCGAACGGGACGCCGAGTTGGTGCGTCGCCAGTTCGGTGACGTGGCGCATCACGCAGCCACGGGTCTTCACCGAGGCGTTGTCTTCGAGGTCATCGACGACGATGGGGCCCGCTGCCATTACCGACAGATCTCGACCGTCGGTCCCCTGAAGCTCCGCCAGGAGATGGCACTCGATCGCACTGAGGTAGGTCCACTGGTCAATCAAATCGTGGCGGGTCAGTTCGCCGGTGGCGCGATCTCATTCAGTGTTCGATCCTGTGGTGAGAGTCGATCGGTCGTCGAGGCTCGGCTCACAGCACCCGTCCCGTTCGCCATGCGATTCATGACTCCGATCCTTCGGGCACAAGTCGGCAAGCAACTGGCGGCGGCTCTCATTGAGGACAAGGCCGACCTTGAACGCGGAGCCTACGGTACGGCCTAGCAGGCGGCGCTGCTCCCACAGCAGCCCAGTCAGGTGGCCCGATCGGACGTCTCGGCAGCACTTCAAGGATCGCGGCCAGCCCCGGCGGGATTACGTGACGCGAGAGTTGGGCCGTTGCCGAGTGGTCGAGGTTGCTGCTGGGCGGTGATTTCGGGCGGGTGATATCGAGCACTTCACCACTGCCGGTTGAGGAGCACCGATGGAGTCCAGAAACACTCTTCCGCCCCGTCCGCGACTCCATTCAGTCCGCGTGCTGCCACGTTCGCTCAGGTTGCCAGCCGAGCGTCTGGAACGCGAGTGACGTGTCGAACGCGCCCGGACCGCACAGCGTCAACCGCACGTGACCGGCGATGTCTGCTTCCAACGCTCGACGTGTTGCGTTCGCGACGTCCTCGACATGAACGAACGCCCCGAACTCGGCCCGATCCTCGGTGATGTCAACCAGGGCATCGTCGTCGAGGATCATCACCGGGCGCAGAACGACCGTCGTGATTCCGGTTCGACCGGTCCACATCTCGCACATCTCCTCGGTCAATCGTTTCGACATGCCGTATGGGCGCGCCGCCCGCAACGGATGATTGTCGTCGATCGGCAAGTACTCCGGTACTCCCTCACCCTCGGCACAGCCGAACACCTGGGCCGATGAGAGGTAGACCACCCTGTCGACGCCGTGGGCCTCAGCGGCAGACAACACGTGCCACGAACCAAGAACGTTCGTCGCCATGATCTCGTCGGGATTTCCGGCAGCGTCGTGCGCGATCGCACCCGCGTGAACGATCGCAGTGCACCGACTTGCTGCATCGTGGACCGCGTCGGCATCTCGAAGATCGTCGCCCTCGGCAAGATCGAACCGCCGAACCGTCCAGCCCGTCGCTTCCAGCACCTCGACGGACGCGCGACCTACCTGTCCAGACGATCCGGTGACCAAGACACGACGCATGGCCACATCTTCATCGACTGCGAAGGTGCAGCGCGCAATCGATCATCGCCGACAGCGTGATTACCGAGTGCGCTGGTTGGGCCGCGATGCGGCGCGGTTGCCGGCGTGGCGAACGGGATGATGCGTGGTGAAGTGTGTGGTGCCGCAGGCCACGGTACGGGGTCCCACTGAGCGCTCGAATGCGGACGTTCGCCGTCCCTTCGCTCAACTCGTCGAGAGCATCTCCAACGGTGCGAGCAACACGATGCCCTCAGCCTTTGCGGCCAGCGTCGGGTCGATGGTGATGAGTGCGTCAGCTTGAAGTTGGCACACCGCGAGATACTCGGCATCGAACGTCGTGTCCCACCCGTTTGCGCGTGCGATCTTCCACGCGGTGCGACGTGACACGCGATCACCGAGCAGCCGCATCTTGAGCTCCGTGAAGCGTTCGTGGTACTGCAGCGCCTCTTCCTCGGTGATGTCGCCGTTCCGCACGTCCTCGAGCAGCAGGGTGAGCGCTTGGGAGCGGATGAGGTTGGGAGCGACGAGTTGATGATCAGAATCGACGTCGAGGTCGTCGGCCACGAGATGGAGCAAGGTCCGAGCGTCGATCACGTAGCGGGCCATGGGCGCACAGTACATCCGGACAACCGTTGCCTGATCCACGCATCGTGCGAGTCGCGAACCCACCCCACCGGCGAGCCGCCAACAGCGATTACCGCGCATTGCAGTGGGGCTTCGCACTCGGTCACGTTCGACGTCGTTGTAGCCGTCATTACGAGTGCCGAGACCGAGCGGTCGTCCGGCCGAGATCGACGCTTGCGTCGGGCGCACAGACCGGGCAATCTGTGCGCGTTGCAGGCCTGGGGCGGGCGTGCGCGTCAAGGGAGAGCAACGAGATGAGACCACTTCGATACTCGATCAACGTCACGCTCGATGGCTGCTGCCATCACGAGGCAGGGCTCCCCCCGGACGAGGAGTCGATGCGCTACTGGACCGCTGAGATGGAACGAGCCGATGCCTTGCTGTTCGGCCGCGTGACCTACGAGATGATGGAGTCGGCGTGGCGGCAGCCGGCGACGGGCACGTGGCCTGACTGGATGGATGAGTGGGAGATCCCGTTCGCCGAGACCATCGACCGGGCGAAGAAGTACGTCGTGTCGAGCACGCTGAGCGGGGTCGATTGGAATGCCGAGCTGGTTCGAGGCGACTTGGGGCAAGCGGTTCAGCAGCTCAAGCAGGAGCCAGGCGAGGGCCTGTTCGTGGGTGGCGTGACGCTCCCCCTGGCGTTGGCAGATCTGGGACTGATCGACGAGTACGAGTTCCTGGTGCAGCCGGTCCTTGCCGGACACGGGCCGGCGTTGCTCGCCGGTCTGCGCGAGCGCATCCAGCTCGAGCTGGTGGATCGCCATGAGTTCCGGTCGGGGGCGATCGCACTGCGATACCGGCCCACGCGCGCGACTGCTTGATGGGATCTGTCCCGGCACCGGCGTCGTCCATAACTGCCAGTGAGAATCCCCTGAGCGCCCTTGCGCGTTCGTCGGTGATCGTCGAGAGAGATGGCCGGCTTCGGATTCGAGTGGTAGAGGAAACCGGCCGGCACATCACCGGCGGGTTCCGGGTAGCCCTCGACGGTGCCGCCTCCGAGACCGGCGATCAGTTCGAGCGCGCCGGCGAGCGCAGCGGCCGCGACTCCCCGGCGGCGATGCCCCTTGCCGACGTAGCAGCAGGCGATCCGCCAGTCGGGCGGTGCGTCGAGCTGCTTGTCGTACTCCTTGCGGTTCTTGATGCGTGGGACCTCGTCAGGAGGGCCGAACTGGCACCAGCCGACGCAGTCATTGCCGTCGAAGACGAGCGCCGCATGCGCAGTCCCAGCCCGGACACGGTCGAGCTTCTGCTCCCGGTGCGGTTGCGGGGCGTCGAGGTGGGTGGATTCCTCGGGATGGAAGCCCATGCACCAACAGCCACCGAAGACCGTGAACGACCTCGACGCAGACGGGCGGCCTGAGCACCGCCGTCAACGTACCGTTGCCGTTGGTTGGTCCCACCATGCCAACACTCGCATCGCGCGGAAGGTCGACCACCGGCTCGCTCCACGGCCCTCGAGCGCGAACCAGTATCGACCGGGGTAGGGCCGGTACATGGGCCATGTGCCGTCGGTTCGTTGCGCCCGACGGATCACGTCGACGGCGTCGTCGAGGCGCTCGTCACGGTCGGCGCCGGCGGCACGGAAGTGCTCCAGTCCTCTCATGACGTCGAAGTGCCACTGCGGCGGGAACGGGAACCGGCGGAACGCCTGATCGGCGACCTCGCCGGTGCGATGCGACCGGTAAAGACGATGGTCGGCGAAGAACTCTCGACCCGCCGCTGTCGCCGACGCAACGGGCACCGATCCGCCCGAGCGCTGATAGGTCGACAACGCCTCCAGCGCCGTGATCGAGGTGTGGAACGACCCATGCGTCGAGCCGCTACGGATGGACTCACAGTTCCAGCCGCCGTCGGCGAGCTGCTGGCCCAGGAGCCACTCGACAGTCGGGTCGAGTCGAGCATCCTCGTGACCGAACGCCGCCGCGAGATGCACCAGCATCCCCGAGATGCAGGTCTCGGGTTCTCGGATCGACTTGGCGAGGTTCAGCCCACCGCCGTACCCGCGTGCGCCGTCCCACAGTTGCCGGCATCCGGCGAGGGCTCGTGGATCCTGTCGCTGCAGACCGAGACGTTCAAGGAGTAACAGTGTGTAAGTCGTCGAGGTCCATTTCGGGCTGTACAACGCACCGGCCCAGCGTCCATCCGGGTCCTGCGCCGCAAGGAGCCTGGCCCCCCACCCTTCGCACGGGATGCGGGCCCGCTCGACGGCGATTGCGTCGTCGGACGCGCCGAGGAGATCACGCATCACCTGCCAGCGCAACGATGGGTCACCCTGCAGCAGCCACTCGACGACCGCCGCATCAGCGTCATCGATCTCGGCACAATCCTGATTCGGCATCATCACCACATCCTCGGTGAACACCAGCATGTGCGCGCGCCGATGGAGCCATCCAGGGCCGAACGTCGCAGCGTGCGACGCAGACCGCGCCGGAATCGAAGAGCACGGGGTCCGCAAGGACCTCAGACCCTGGGTGCGGAGACCCACGCTCGGGGAGGATGAGGTCATGAGCCGCCCAGCGACCAAAGCCGAACTCATCGCTGCTGCACACTCCGAGTTCGAGCGGTTGTGGGCCGCAGTCGACGCCGTGCCGGTCGACGACCGCGCTCGTGGAGGTGTGTGCGAGGCGTGGTCGGTCAAAGATCTCCTGGCCCATCTCCACGCCTGGCACGAGATGACCCTGTCATGGGAGCAGGCCGGATCCGCCGGTGAGACGCCGCCGATTCCAGCGCAGGGCTACTCGTTCTCCGAGACCCCTGCGTTGAACTCGATGATCCACGAACGAACCCGCAACGACGACTGGGACGACATCGTCGCCCGGCTCCGAGCGACGCACGCCGAGTTGATGAACGTGATCGAGAGCTACAGCGAAGATGACCTGTTCGCCAAACGGCGCTACGCGTGGACCCGCTCAACCTCAGTCGGCGCCTACCTGGCCTCCGCAACGTCGAGCCACTACGCCTGGGCGTCGAAACTGATCCGCAAGTGGGCCAAGACGCCCAGATCTTCCTGACGGCGACCAGTCGCCGTTGCATCGAGCGGGCCCAGCCCACCCCACCCGCATGGGAAGCTGCGGTGCGGGACTTGGGCCTGATTGAGTGGCCCCTGGTCAACGGAAGTCGGGTTACGGGGCTCTCGTCATGAGCGCCGTCGCCGGAACGTCGGGCGCACAGGTGTGCCGGCTACCGAGCGCATCAAGTCGGATGAGCCGTTACCCGCCGGCTTGGTCGAGACACGAGGCGACGAGTGCTTCACTCGCCTCAACCTTTCCGATGACCGCCATGGCTTGGCCGCCCTCGATCGCAACGTCAGCGTCGGCGCCAGCCTCGCCGCCACCGTCGGAGATGCAGTCCAACACAGCCGAGCGGATCGGATCGTCACCGTCCGAACCAGCGCATGCTGACAGAGTCGCGCCGAACAGCAGCGCTCCTGCGAGCGATCGACGCACCAACCCCATGTGCGAAAAGGTAGTCCGCCTGCCAGGTCCGATGGTGCGCCCGGTATCGGCACGTCGCAATCAGGCTCAAAGCGATCGATCGCGCACCCCGTGTGCGCTGTCCCAGCGAGCGCCAGCCAGTAGTGAGGCCTTTCGCTGTGAGTGAAATGACCATCGAGTCAACCCCGTCGAGCCGGCGCTGGTTCTTGCGCACCGTCTCGGGTTCGAAACTGCCGTCACGATCGCGTGGCACATCGAGCTCGATCGGGCCGATCTCAGTGATCACCGTCTTCGACCGGGTCCCGTTGCGCGAGTTGCCAAGGTTTCGACCCTCGACGGCGTGCTTCGGATAGCCGAGATGCTCCTCCATCTCGACTTCCAAGCCGGTCTCGAGGACCTGCTTGGTCAGATCCGACAGCAGCCCTCCCGGGCCAACAAGACTCTTGCCGTCCGCTCTCGCTTGGTCGACGAGCTGTTCAGCGAGCGACCGGTCCGGTCGCTCCCCGCTCGTCTCGTTCGACGGTGTCGCCACCGCCACATCATGGTCTGTCATGGTTGTCTGTCCTTCCAGCCGAGCAAGTCGCTCAGCGTTTCAGGCCAAACCAGTTACACCGCGGATCTGACAGTCCCGTACATCCGGGACCGTCGGGTCCGTGGAATGGGATTACGTGGTACCGCACAAGGGCCGAACTCGCACACCTCGACCGGCGTCGTCCAGGTGATTATCGAAAGCATTATCGGTCGGCCGATCCCGTGAAGAGAAGATCATTGATGTGGACAGCGAGGAGCCTCTTCACGGTGGTTTCGCGAGCGCGGGCGCCGTGGTCCGATCAGTCTGGCATCAGACCGACCAGTCTCTGATTGCAGGCGGCCGAGGAGGCGCAGCGTCGAAGAGCGCGTAGCGCTGCGCCGCCCGGCGAATACGTTGCTTGGTCGGGACCAGCCACCAGAACGCGAGTAGCCGCGGAACCGACTCTTTAACGCATCAGCTCTGGTGGTTCGACGCTGAAGGTGACAACATGGTCACGTGTCGTGGTTCTCGACGATCCGTTCGGCGGGCGGTGCCCTCGGCGTGTGGGAGCAGCGCGCAGTGCCGCTCGGCTGCGAGCTGGGTCAGCGGGTCTGCACAGAAGACCGATCGCAACCTGTCGACGGTGGCGGTCAACATCGTGTGACGAACGCTCCAACGGAGCTCGTCGGGTGAAGGTCTTCGTGAGCTACCGACGCGACGACACCGGTGGTCGTGCCGGTCGCTTGTACGACGTGTTGGCAACGCGCTTCGGCTCACGAAACGTGTTCCATGATGTCAGCACTGCACAGCCGGGGATCGACTTCGTCGAACGGGTTGATGCGGCGATCATCGGCAGCGATGCCGTGCTCGTCGTCATCGGGCCCGAGTGGCTGGGATCCGGCGACGATGGAGGGCGACGCATCGATCGTCCCGACGACTTCGTACACCGAGAGGTGAGAGCGGCATTGACCGCAGGGGTACCTGTGGTGCCGGTACTCGTCGATGGTGGCGAACTCCCGTCCATCGAGCAGCTCCCTGACGACATTGCAGACCTCACGCGGCGACAGTCGGTGACGATTCGCGACACGTCGTGGCACCAAGACGTTGACAATCTCGTGCGCCGACTCGAAGGAGAGGAGTTCGCCACGACCCCGGCTCGACCTCGCCGGCGGATGGTCGTTGCACTCCTGATCGTGCTCATCGGAGGCACCGCCGGTGTCTGGCTCCTCACCCGAGGAGGCGGCGATGCCACGGACGACAGCGGCGGTGGACTCACCGGCTGCCCGGCGAACGACTCGAGTTGGACGACCATCGAACTCAGCCCGACAACACCGACGCAGTTCCCGTATGACGAAGAAACACTCGAAGCCGAAATCGTCGGGGCTCGTACACGTGACGATGAAGGCGGGCCGATGGTGTTGATCGACCTGTCGGTCACCAATCACAGCGAACCGATCGAGGGAACGCTCGACGACGACACCTACCTCTACGTCGGGGTGATCGATGGGTTGCTCGTCGACGGGGTGTCCCAAGGCGATCCGGTCTGCATGAGCGTCACTGGAGACCCGGAGATCGAACCCACCGAACGTGCAGTCGCCACCATCGGATTCGAGTCGGCCATCGATCCGACGAGCGCCGCGATCACCCTCGAAGCCTTCACCGACCTCGACCTCGTGGTCGCAGAATCGAGTTGAGAACGATGCCACCCGTGATTCGCCTCGTCGGAGTGGAGCTCTTGCGGCGAGGACCGCGCCACAATCAACTGCTGTCACCACCCACCGACTATCTTGCCATCTGCGCCGATTTCCCAGGTGGTGTGGTGAACGTTCCGTACGAGCAATCCGATGCCCAGAATCTGCTCGACGATCTGCGCTACACCGTCTCAGCATCCGAAGCATCGGATCGGCTGGTGAACGCTCGTGACCGAGCAGTTGCTCAACTGGCAGCGATGCTCGACGAGGTCCGAGCCTCGGCGGAATTCTGGCAACCGACCAGCGAACGAGCCGCTCCATCGACAACCGACGGTCGCTGGTTCGGCGATGGTCGTCGGGATTATGCAGTGTGCGGCTTGGGCCGCGATGCGGCGCGGGTTCCTGCGGGTCCACCGGGTTACGGGGCGGGTGTATCGGTTGCCTCCGGTCGGCACCTTCGGAACACTCCTCTGATAAGCGGAGTTAGTGGGGTTAGCGTCCTTGCATGACTCCGGAGCGGCTCCGCGAGCTTGCTGATCTGCGGCGAGCGAGGGACTTCATTGACCGGAACCATGCGCGTCCGCTCGATGTGCCTGCGATGGCCGAGGCGGCTTGCATGTCACCGGGGCACTTCTCGCGCCGGTTCCGTGAGACGTTCTCGGAGACTCCGTACGGCTATTTGATGACGCGGCGGATCGAGCGGGCGCAGTCGTTGCTGCGGTCGGGGATATCGGTGACGGAAGCCTGCGTCGAGGTCGGTTGCACGTCGCTGGGATCGTTCAGCAGCCGTTTCTCTGAGGTGGTTGGTATGAG
>DASQFE010000104.1:0-5179 GCA_035633295.1 Ilumatobacteraceae bacterium
CGTATCGCCGAGGTGTCGGCGCTGATGGTCGACGCCGGCCTCGTCGTGCTCGTGTCGTTCATTTCGCCGTTCCGCGCCGAGCGGCGCCTCGCCCGCGACAGCGTCGAGGACGGCGAGTTCATCGAAGTCCACGTCGACACCCCACTCGCCGTCGCCGAGGAACGCGACCCGAAGGGCCTCTACGCCAAGGCCCGCCGCGGCGAACTCTCGAACTTCACCGGGATCGATTCGCCCTACGAACCGCCCGAGCATCCCGAAGTGCGCATCGACACCTCCGTCACCAGCGCCGAAGACGCCGCCGACCAGATCATCGACACCCTCCGCGCCCGCCGCATCCTCCCCTGACCTCGCAACAGGGACCTTGCATCAGGGGTCAGACCCCTTTTGCAAGTTCCGCCGTTCGGCCCTTGCGGCAGGAGGTGATCGGCGGGATCCTGGAGTTGTCCGTCGATGAGAGGAGACCGCCATGGTGTTCGAAGAGTCCGTTGTGTTGAACCTTGCGTTCGCAGATGCCGTTGCCGCCACGAAGGCGGCGTTGGTCGCTCACGGGTTCGGCGTGCTGACCGAGATCGACATGCAGCAGACCCTCAAGGCGAAGGTCGACAAGGACATCGAGCCCTACGTGATCCTCGGGGCATGCAACCCGTCGTTGGCCGGGGCCGCCCTCGATATCGAACCTCACGTCGGGGTGCTGCTTCCGTGCAACGTGGTCGTCAGGCAGGTCGGCAACGTTGTCGAAGTCGATGCACTCGACCCCGGCCTGATGGTGTCGATGACAGGCCGCGACGAACTCGCCCCGATCGCCGCCGAAGCCCGCCGCCTCATCGGCGACTCCCTCGCTTCCCTGGCGGCCAGTGTCACAAAAGGGGTCTGACCCCTGTTGTGACAGTCGGTAGTTTCGGCGGGGTGAACGATCTGTCGCACCACGACGCCCAACGAGTATTGGCCTCGGCGCAGGCCGAACTCGATCGAACCGGCAGGGGAGCGGCGGTCGCGGTCGTCGATCACCACGGTGAACTCATTGCTTTCGTGCGGACCGACGGCTGTCGGCTGCCATCGATCAGTATCGCGATCAACAAGGCGTCGGCGACCCTCGATATGTCGGGTGGGGTGGAGGCGTCCCGCTCATCATCGATGGTGACGTGGTCGGGGTGAGCGGGCTCCCCGAAGCCGACGACATCGCCATCGCCGAAGCCGCGGCCGCTGCACTCTGACCCGAGTTGCGCCGAGCTGTCGGGTAACGCTGCGACACCCGATCGGTACCATGACGCCATGGCTCGCCGGAACCCGCCGCTGATTCCGGCGGATACATCCGAGGAGGTTTGGAGGCGACAGATGCAGGCAATCGCCGAACGCTCGATCGCCGAACGCCTCGACGAATGGCAGCAGTTGAACGAGGCCGTCGCCCGCATGGAGGCCGACGGGATCCGGCGCCGACATCCCGACTACGACGACCGTCAGGTGCTCCTCGCTGTTGTCCGACTCCGCTACGGAGACGACCTCGTTCGTGCCGCGTGGCCCGACGAACCGCTTGTGGATTCGTGATCGATCTCACTGCGGCCTTCCGGGCGGTCGTGGCCGCGCTGGATGAGATCGAGGCGGAGTATGTCGTCGTCGGCTCGACCGCCGCCGCCGGGTGGGGCGTCGCCAGGGCGACTCGTGACGTCGATCTCGTTGCAGTGATCCCGGCGAGCGCAGTCGAGGCGTTGCTGAACTCGCTCGAACGAGACGACCTGTACGTGCCGTCAGCGGAGGTGCGCCGCGTTGTCGCACACGCCGGATCGTTCAACGTGTTGCACATGGCGAGCGGTGGCAAAGTCGATGTGTTCGTCGCACGCGACGGCGACGCATTCGAGCGGTCCCGACTCGACCGGCGGATTGCATCGGAGGTGTTCGGCGTCTCGTCGTGGATCTCGACGGCCGAGGACGTCATCTTGTCGAAACTGCGCTGGCGCCTCGAGTCCCGTTCGGAGGTGCAATGGCGCGATTGCGGGGAGATCGCGGCGATCCAGCAACTCGACCGCGAGTATCTCGATCGTTGGGCGCCGGAGTTGGGTGTGGTCGACGACTTGACCGAACTGTTGGACGGGCCAACTACCGGGGGTCGTTGATCGGCCAGCCGGTTTCGGTCGGGCCGTTCGCCCGGAGGTGGAGCAGTCGGCGGTGGGCGTCGGCGAGGTCGGGAATCTCGCCGGCCGGGATCCACCAGCACACCGACGTCGCCTCGCCGTTCGACTCGAACCACTCGCGCCGCCTGCGCAGATACATCGCATGGCCGCTGCGGAACATGAAGTGCTTCAGCGACTCGAGGTCGGCCCACACCGACATGTTGACGATCATCAGTGGGTCGTCCTCGCCGGGGAGTCGCACGTAACTCGACGACTGCCCGTCGTCGTCCTGGAGCCGCCAAACGAACCCCGGGGTCGCCTCGGCCAGTGCGTTGATCGGCCCGAGCGCGAGGTTGAACTCCGCCGTCTCATCGGAGTCGAGCGGATGGTGGAGCCGCCCGACGTTGAGCTGCGCGAGATGCAAGGCGTCCATGCGCCAACCGTGTCACACGTGGGGTCGGCGAGCTATGTCTCGACCCACGGGCCGACGCCGCTGATGCGCTCGATCTTCACCCGCACGACCACGCTGGTGGGCGAGTCACGCAGCGCCAACGGATGACGCTGGAGCCCGAGGTACTTCTTCGCCAGCCGATCCATCAGCTCCGGATCGGGACCCGGGTGGATACGGGCACGACCTCGGGCAACGAGGTGCCGCTGGAACCCACGCTCGTTGCGTTCGGTGTCTTCGATCGACAACACGATCCGGTTGTCACGGCGCAGGTTCTTCGCCTTCTGGCTCGAGGTGTCGGTGCCGAACGCGATCTCGTCGCCCTGGGCGATCACCCACACGACGGACACCTGGGGTGTGCCATCAGGGTTGGTGGTCCACACGTGGGCGACGGCATCCGATCCAAGAAGTGCATCTGCCTGTGCCAAGACTTCGACCACGGGACCCCCTCTGTCGGGCTCCACCCTAGTGCATTTGTGAATCGAAGGGAACCGACGATGGCCGGGCGGATGTCGTCGGCACCGGTCTCGGTTCGGACGACGAACGGTCGAAACGTCACGTTTGACCCGGCACCGTGTGACGGCTGGAGTTCTCTTACAGTGCAGGCGTGCAGACTGACGACCAATTCTCCCTGCCCTTTGCGATCAATCGGCGGAGGTTTCTCATCGCCGGGGCCGGCGCGACGGCTGCTGTCGTCGCCGGTTGCTCGAACGGCGATGGCCAGCCCACGACCGACCCGACCGACACTGCGACGACGGAGACCACGATGGCCGACAGTGTTCCCGCCGACACCACCATTGCAGCGCAGCCGCTCAGCGCGGCGGCTGCGGCGCTCCTCGCTCCGGGGTCACCCGGGCTCATGGATGAAGCCACGTATCAGGCCCGCGTCGACGAGTTCCTCGCCTTTGCGACCACCGTCGATCACTCCTCGAACCCGTCTGGCATCAACGCCCACCTGGGCCTCGCCCATCGCGACCCCGACTACGAATGGAACATCGACGGCGTCACCCTCGAGTCGCTCGCAGCGGTCTTCGCGCAGATCGACGCCTGGGAGGACACCCGCGACTTCCGATTCATGGATCTGCATTGGATGCTGGCCCTCGGCCAGGGCGACACGCCGATGACGACGCTGTCGCCCGAGGTGATCGCGGCGATCGACGAGCGGATGATCGCCAACCGCTATCGCTACAACGACCCGCTGCCGGCCGACCGCCTCGACAACCTGTGGTTCTGGTCGGAGAACCACCTCATCATCAACCTCGCCATCGAGTACCTCGCGGGCCAGCGGTATCCCGATGAGACCTTCGCCGTGACGGGTCTCACCGGTGCCGAACACCTCGAACGGTCCAAGCCCGGCATCATCGAATGGATCACCGAACGCGCCGACCTCGGCTTCTTCGAGTGGCATTCCAACGTCTACATGCTCAAGAACGTCACCCCGCTTCTGATGCTCGCCGAGCTCGCCGACGACCCCGAGATCGTCACGGCCGCAGCGATGGGCCTCGACCTCGCACTCGTCGACATGGCCGCCCACAACCACTCCGGCGGCTACACCGCACCGAGGGGCCGCACCTACAAAAAGGACAAGATGTCGTCGCTCGACGAGGACACCTTCGGTACCGCCAAGTTCGTGTTCGATGACACCACCGAGCAGTACCCTTCGACGAGTGACACCGGCGTCACCTACTTCGCCTCTGCGAAGCGGTACCGCCCGCCGCAGGTGGTCGTCGAGATCGCCACCGACGAGGCGCCGAGCGTCGTACGCGAACGCCATGGCGTGTACTTCGACGGCAGCAGCCCGCTGGAGGACAACCCCGTGGCGCCCTACGGCAAGGACTTTTCCGACCCCGCCAACCTGTCGTTCTGGTGGAGCCTTGGTGCGCTCGGCATGTGGCCGCTCGCTGAAGTGGGTGTTGCGACCATGGACGAGTTCCGGCTGTGGGAGACCTCTCAGTTCGCCGAGATCAACCTGCTCGCCCAGCTCAACGACTACGACCCGGCGAAGATCAGGGTGTGGGAGTAGGAGCGTGCCGCGGTCATCAACTTCGGGTTCCTGTCGGAGGCCAATACGTACGCCTACCGCGAGCCGAAGGTGTCGATGGCGTCGGTGCTCGACCATCGGTTCGGCGAGATGCGCGATCAGGGCCATGCATGGCAGGCGGCGATCGACGAGAAAGCGATGGTGTTCACCACCCACCCCGTCACCGACACCGCGCAATCGACCATCTGGGCCGACGACAGTGATCCCGGCTATTGGACCGGCGACGCGTCGATGCCGCGGTCCGCGCAGTATCAGGGCACGGCGGTGCACATCTACCAACCGAAGTGGGACGAATCGACCGACCCACTCGTGTGGGGCGTGTTCGAGTACCGGCCCTTCACCCACGCGTACGTTCCGCAGGATCACTTCGACGAGGTGCGCCAGGTGGGCAACTGGACCATCGCCGCGAAGGGTGGCGGCTACATCGCGCTGTGGTCATGGCGGACGCCGACGTGGCGTGAATACGACCCGGCGGTGGTGTCGACCAATGGGATGGTGAAGCCGTTCGACCTCGTTGCCGAGGGTGGGCCCGACAACGTGTGGCTCGCGGAGGTCGGCAGCGATGCCGGCGGCACGCTCGAC
>DASQFE010000105.1:0-3373 GCA_035633295.1 Ilumatobacteraceae bacterium
CACCTTCGGCACTCCACCACAGTTGCGGCGGCGATCACCAGGTGACCTGATCGCATCCCTCGTGGTCGTCGGGTTCGATCTGGAACGTGCCGTGCGTGACCCCGTAGGTCTCGGCGAGGCAGTGGCGAGCGCTGTCGAGCACCGCGTGGGAGTCGGCACCGCTGCAGGTCACGAGATGCGCCGACGCTGCATCCATCTCGGACGTGAGGGTCCAGACGTGGAGGTCGCGAACATCGACCACACCGTCGATCGCACTCAGATCGATGACAAGCTGGTCGAGATCGAAGCCGTCGGGCGCCGCCTGCAGCAGGATGCGTACCGCCCGTCGCCCGAGCCGCCATGTACGCGGCAGGATCCACAGGCCGATCGCCGCGCCGACGACCGAGTCGATCCAGGTCCACCCGAACACCTGGAGGAGGGTCGCCGCGGCGATCACGCCAACCGATCCGACAGTGTCGGCGAGCACCTCGAGGTAGGCCCCCTCGACGTTCACCGACTCCTTCGCGCCCTCACGCAGCAGCATGAACGCGATGAGGTTGGCGATCAGGCCAAGCACCGCGACGACGAGCATCGGCACGCCAAGCACCTCGGGCTCATCGCCCAAACGCCGGATCGCCTCGATGACCACCCAGATCGCGACACCGAACAGCAGGAGCGAGTTGACGAACGCGGCGAGGATCTCGAGCCGGTACACACCGAACGTGTGGGTCGAGCGTGTGGTCCGTGGTCGCTCGGCGAAGCGGGTGGCGAGCTGGATAGCGGCCAGCGCCATCCCGAGGCCGATCACGTCGGTCAGCATGTGAGCGGCATCGGACAGCAGCGCCAGCGAGTTGGTCCAGAACGCTGCGACCACCTGGACCAAGAAGAACACGAGGATCACGGCGAACGCCACGGTCAGCCGACCCCGGTGACGCTCCCCCGCACGCGCCAGCGACGGCCCGTGGGAGTGTTCGTGACTCGATGCCATGCACCATTCTCACAGACTGAGAATCAAACAGCAACCCCGACAGTGCCCCGTTTCCGGTTTGTGTTGCAGTTCCGTTGGCCCGTCCCAACCAAACTGCAACGCAAACAGTGTTTCACGGCCGGGAGCGCGGGCGGGAGTCAGTCGGAGACGGGGATCTCGACGGTGAAGACGACCTGATCGAACTCGCCGAATCGAGCGGTCACATCGAACGTCCACATGCCGGCGACCGGCAGGTTCACGTCGGTGGCGATCACGTGATTCGGGCCGGCCGGGACCGTCTCGATGTCGAGCGGGCCGAGGTTGGCCGACGGGAGACTCGCCGTCACCGTGATCTCCTCGGGGCGGTCGAGCCCCCCACTCGGCGAGCTCAGATAGACGTGCATTTCCGTGCCGCCGGTGACGGCGGGTTCGAGTTCGACCTGCACGATGCGGTCGCCGACGACTGCCGACGCCGACTCGGTCGTGGCCGCTGACGGCGGAGGCGGTGAGTTCACGAGACCGGCCGTGGCCATCAAGATGAGTGCGATGCCGGCGATCTCGAACAACACGGTGCGGCGAAGCGCGACTGGGGCATCCTGCGGCGGACTTGCCACCGTTGGCTCGAGGTCGTCAACGGGTTCATCGAGCCGCGGCGTGTCGTCGTCGTCGGAATGAGCCAGGCGGCGACTGAAGAATGCGACGGCAACCACGAGCACGACCAGCAGCAGCTTGACGACGAGCCAGCGGCCGTAGGACGAATCGGTGAGCCCTGAGAGCGAGCCGAGCTGACGCCACGCATTGACGCTGCCGGTCAACGCCAACGCCACCACCGCACCGAGCGCCCAGGGCGAAAACTGCGATGCCGTCCACCAGAACCAGCTCCGCTGCACGCCGAACGCCAGGAGGGCGAGACCGCCGAGCCAGATCGACATGGCAGCGACGTGGAACACCGTTGCGACGAACCCGGCCACCACGATGTCGCCCGCGACGGCATGTCCACCGGCGGCAACCACACCGCACACGAGCAGCGACGCGAGTGCAACCTCGACACGTCCGGGCGTGGAGGCCAGGAACGATCGCGCCGGGATGAACAACGCGAACAAGCCAATCGCCGCGAGCCGCGCGAGCCACCACTGGCCCGACTGGATCTTCACGACCTCGCCCCACGTGAAGTACGACCCGCTGATCAGGTGCGCCTGCGCTAAGAACATCACCGCAGTGCCGACGGCGGCCGTCAACGCTGCGGCCACGAGCAGTGTTCCGATTCGACGTTCGCCGATCAGTTCGGGAACAAGCATCGCCGCGAGAAAGAGCGCCCCGAGCAATACACCGATGCCGGCGTAGCTCATGAACCGCCCGACGCCGAGCAGCAACGAGTCGGATTGGGCGGTCTCGCCGGCGTCGAAGATCTCGTCGATCACGCCAGGCGCCGTTGGTGTTGCGGCGCCGACGGAGAACGTGAAGGCACCGCGAATCTTGTGCGAGTCGGCCGAAATCGCCTGCCAGCCGACGATGTACGTGCCGTCGGGGATGAGCGCCACCGGGGCACGGAGCGTGTTCTTGCCCAGCGACTGGTCGATCGCGCCGAGCGGTGCCGGGTTGCCGTCGGCGTCGACGAGACGGATGGAGTCGTCGACCGTGTCGATCTCCTCGGAGAACGTCAACACGATCTCGGAAGGCTGCACGGCCAGGATCGCCTGATTCGCGGGATTCGACGACGTCAATTCCGCATGAGCCAACGCTGTGCCCGATGCGACACCGAGCGTCACGATGGCGCCAACCACCGCCGCGAGAGCGACGAGCCGACGCCGGACGGCGAGCTGCTGCACGATCACGCCTCAGCCCGCTTCGTTGGATCTGCGGGCACTACGAGCTCGGAAGGCAACGAACACACCGAGGCCAAGCACGGCAGCAACCGACGCGATGAAGAACCAGGTACCGGTGTCTTGCGAGCCGTTCTCGTCGATGCCGGCGACCGCAAGTTCGGTCGAGGTCGGAGCATCGGTCGACACCGCTGCTCCGGCGACGGTCGTCGGCTCATCCACCGTCGTCGCAGGCACCGCGGTCGATGCGGGAGTGGCCAGCGTCGTCGTCGGTGGCGTGGTTGTCGCTGCTGGCGCGGTCGGCGTGGCGACGGGTCCGGTCAACCGCATGGCGGGCGCCGGCTCCTCGGGTTCGGCGCCGGAATCGTCGGTCGGAATGGCGATCCAACGGATCTCACCGGCTTCGCACCGCTGCACGAACGGGAAGTAGACCGTCGTGTCGGGCGTCGGCGGCAACGTCATCGTCACCGAGAACGTGCCCTCCTCGTTGTCGGGGAGCGGGCCACCCACGAAGGTGACCACGTCGGCGTCGATCGAGCCCTCCCACCCATCGATCGGGTCGGGACTCGCGTCGTTGACGCCTTCGGGCAACCGCATGTCGAGC